>JABSQX010000120.1 GCA_013215615.1 Myxococcales bacterium
GGGTCGGTGGGGTGGCCCACCGTCACGTTGGGCCAACGGGCAACCACCTGCATACGGTCGCCTACCCACAACTGCCAAATATCCTGGCCGATGGTGGTCTTGTAACACTGGTTCGCGCAGTTGGGGTGCCCTTCACCGCCCCCCATCAATGCCCAACCATCACTGCCCAAATCATCGAGATTTCGTGATCCATCGATTCGAACGGATTCACCGTTCCAGTTGGTGATCTTGATGGGTTGCGCGGCGGTACCCGGAAGGTCTTGCATGTTCACTTCTTCGTGGTAATTGCCCGCACGCAGATAAATCGTATCGCCGGGCTGCACGACGTTGACCGCGGCCTGAATCGAGGTCACAGACGTGCCACTCTCACCAGAAGGCACGCTGCCCACAAAAATATTGGCCGCCTGCACGCTAGACGCCATTGCGCCGCCCAGCACTAAAGCGATCAAATTCAGTATCAATTTCATCTTGGGCACAACAGTCTCTAGCGGATAGGAAGATCAGAACCCTATTGTACTCCCTGCCAAGCGACCTGTGCGGATTCTCCAATTCACTGAGTGCGGGCGACGGTCCCGTCACCGTGTATCCAGTCATAGAAGTCGGCGATCTCGCTGCCGAGTTCACGCCACCCTTCCACATCGTGACCGTGGCGAGCCAGACCGCGACCGTGCCGATTCATTTCGGCTGGCTGCTGGGTGGGGTGATGCTGGGTCTGGGCATGAAGGTGCTGCGGAACCACCCGGCACCGTAGAACGCGCTACGCACCTAGCGCCTCCCTGCCACCGCAAGCCCCAGCAGCCCCAGCCCCATCAGCGCGGCCGTGGTGGGCTCGGGGACTACCGTGTAGCTGCCCAGGGCCTGGGGGCCCGTGATTCCGAACCAGCCCACGACGAGGGCGCCGGCGTCGGTGAGATTGATCGGGTAGGTCCCCGGTGTGACGGGCGCGACGAGCGTGAAGAGCGACGTGAGCGAAGACCCGCCCGTATTGAAGGGCGTACCCGGCGTCATGTTGCTCGTGAGCGGGCCGGGGACGACACCCGAAATTTGCGAGAACGCGATGTAGTTGCCGGACAACGTGGTCCCCTGCGTGCCGCCCACAATCCAGGGGGAACCGGGAACGCATCCAAGGGCGGCGAAGCAGTCGCCGCCCAGCGCCGTCTCGGTGGCAACTTGGGTAAATGCCCCGCTGTGGCCAGCGGTCTCGATCCGCACGTCGATGTGCGTAGCGGCGTCAGGCGTAATCTGCGGAGTGATGCCATCCGGGCTGTAGGGCTGGGTGGTGCCCAGCACGGTGACCGCGACCGTGGAGCCGGGCAGGAATCGGTCGGGGGCGCCCGCGTTGCCGTTGGTGGGGGTGGCGGTCAATGTCGCCGCGTAGACGCTCTGGCCGAAGAGCAACGCGAGCAGCATGGAAATCAAGTTGAACGAGAAGCGCATGTCGGAGATCTCCTGAAACCTCGTCTCTCGGTCGGCTCCCACCGTGGGCGCCGCCTGGCTGGCGAGTCGTTTTCATGGGCCACCCGGAGGTGGCCCCAACCAATCGAAAGCTGCGAATAGGCAGCGCGCCCTCCCAGGGACAGACACTGCTCGATAGGGGTAGTGGCCGTTTGGGCAGCTTGGTGGCAGGAAATCGGCAGATCGGAGGCTTGTCGGGCGCGCTCAGGGCGTTTCAGGGCTGCTGGGCGCGCGTGGGCGCATTAGGAAGCTAGTTGGCTTCCCGTTCCGGCCCCGGCGGGCAGCGCGTCGAGCAGGCGTTGGTGGATGCCGCCGAAATCGCCGTTGCTCATCACCAGCAGCACGGCCTGGGGCGGGATTTCCGCGACGGCCCGGGCGACCAGCGCGTCGACGCCAGCCAGTGTTTCGGCGGGCGTCCCCCGGGCCGAGACGTCGCGCGCCAGCGCCGCGCAGTCGAGACGCTCGGTCACGGGACCCGT
>JABSQX010000121.1:0-1660 GCA_013215615.1 Myxococcales bacterium
GCTTCTCCTCGTTGTGCGGCATCTCGCCCGATGCGCTGTCGGGCTCCCCTCACCTGGAGGTGCCCGCTGTTTCGTCGAACCCGCTGGCTCGGATGCCCAATGACCCGGTGGCTGAAGGCAGTACTCGTGCCGCCGCCACCCGCTGCATTCCTGCTTCGGATGGTCCCCCCACGAACCTGAGCAGATGGCGGGCATTTCACTACGCCGGGGGCGCTCGGGCGGACCGGAGAGCGCGTAGCGCAGCGCGCCCCGGGGGCACGCAGATGGGCTGCCTGCTAACTTGCGGCCTTCCGGCCGCTCCCATCGTCTAGCGGTCCAGGATGCTGCCCTCTCAAGGCAGAGACACGGGTTCGATTCCCGTTGGGAGCGCCACCACGATCCCCGCGCAACCGCAGGAAACGCCGACGAGCATGCAAGCGAGCCCCAGAGCCCCGCTTCCGATCCGCCGCCGGTGGCTTGCTGGCCAACTGCCGGGCACGCCCGCCACTTCCCGGAGCGAACGCGCTTGACGGAGTTCGCCTTCGCGTTTCTCGACTGCGAGTTCGGGGGCCTCGACCCGGAGTTGCACGACATCACCGAGGTGGCGGTGGTGCTCACCGACTACCGGCTCGCGGAGCTTAAGAGCGCCGAATGGAAGATTCGGCCGCGACCCGAGCGCGTCACCCCCGAAGCCGCCCGCATCAGTGGGTACACGGAGGAGGGCTGGCGCGAGTCGCTCCACGTCCGCGACGCGCTCTCGGAGTTCGCGGCGCTGATGCCCGAGGACCGGACCGTGGTCCCAGCGGGCCAAAACGTGCGTATGGACGTGATGTTCCTCGAGCGCGCCTATCGGAACTGCGGGCTCCCCTACCCCTTCGACTACCACGTCATCGACCTGGCGACGCTCTTCTACACCTGGTCGCTGCTGGCCGGCGAGCGCGTACCCGCGCTCTCCCTGCGCCAGGCCGCCGTGAACGCCGGGCTCCTGGAGGGCAACGTGCCCCACCGCGCCATGGGCGACGCGCGCCTCACGCTGGAGACCTTCCGCCACTACGTGGGTCGACTCGCGCTGCTGCCCCTCGACGAGGCGCCCGTCAGCGAGGGCTAGCGACCGACCTCTCCCGACCGAGACCCGTACCAGTACGGGTTTCGAAGCGACCTCTCAGTCGCTACCGGGCTCCTCGTCGCTAGGCGCTGCTGCTACCCGCGCATTGCGGGTGACGAGCTCCCAGAGCTTCTCCCGCAGCCGTTCTCGAAACTTCGAGTCGGCCTCGCAGGGCAGCCCATCGGCAGCCAGAAATTCTCTCAGGTCCTCGTCCATTAGTTCGTCCAGATCTCCAGGATCTCTCAGCTCGTCGTCATCCAGCTTCTGCATCGGTTTCAGCGTGCGCTCCGCCGGGCCTTCCTGCCCCTGTCGCAAACGGTCTCCTCGACGTCTCATCGAGAACTCCTCGTCGTTAGATCCTCATCGCAGCCGCAATGCCCCCGGATCCACGGCCTCGAACACCAGTCGCTTGACACGGTACAGACCGGAACGGACCGCGTCATTGGAGCGTTCCACCCGGTCGGCGATCTCCTGGATCGGGAGATCGTTGAAATGTCGCAACTCGAAGGCCTCGGCCTGCCAGCTCGAAACCGCCTTCAGCTGAGTCTCCACCGCGGCCGCGCAGCGCCGCAGGCC
>JABSQX010000121.1:1760-2199 GCA_013215615.1 Myxococcales bacterium
TAGATCCAGGACAGCAACGAGGCCTTGCCCTCGAAGCCGTCGAGCGACTCGAAGACCGCGGTGAAGGTCTCCTGGACCGCATCCTCACTGTCGGCGCGATCGCGCAGCCTCGCGTACGCGAAGCTGTAAACGCGCTGGAAGTAGCAATCATAGAGGCGGCTAAAGGCCCCCTCGTCTCCGTCGCGGATGCACCGGACCAGTTCTTCGTCACGGGGATCAATGAGAGGGGAGTGGGCACACTTGCTTGAAGTGGGCAACGCGTCGGCTCCTCGCGTTGACCCGTCCCAGGACTAGATCTCGTTCTGCATAGGGGAGTGGCCGATTTTCCGCGCTGGTGGCGGAATTTTTCAGTGAAACTCGAAAAAACTTCTGGTGCGAGGCTCTACGCGTGCCCGGAGGGCCCAAGAATCCGTACAGCGTCGCCTCCCCACGGGGAGGC
>JABSQX010000122.1 GCA_013215615.1 Myxococcales bacterium
CAGCTCGAAGGACCCCACTACGGGACCGACGCCTACGACCGCTTCTGGGCCGCCGCCCAGGATCTCGACATGCCCATCAGCACCCACATCGGCTCGACGCGGGGCGCGCTCTCCCACAGCCGGGCGCGTGAAGCCATGCGGCGCATGGCGGCAGGCCCGGTGCGCGACTACACGAGCGGCGCCGTGGCGCTGCCCGACTGGCACGTGCAGGAGATGATCTTCCGCCTGATCGCCTCGGGGGTCTTCGAGCGCTTCCCGCGCCTGCGTTTCGTCTGCGCGGAGTTCGAGGCGGGCTGGGCGGCCTCGATGCTTCGCTATTTCGATGCGGCGGTCTGGGAGGGCACCCACCCCTACCTCCTCTACGACCTGCCCATGAAGCCCAGCGAGTATTTCCAGCGCAACATGGCGCTCACCTTCATCCGTGACGACGTCGCCGTGCGCTGTCGCGACATCATCGGGGTCGAGAACCTGATGTGGTCCGACGACTACCCGCACCTGGAATCCTGCTGGCCGGATTCCGCCGCCGTGATCGACCGCGTGATGCCGGAAGAACAGGTTCCCCCCGAAGACCGCGAACGGATGCTCGAAGGAAACGCCACGCGCATCTACCGCTGGTAACACCGCACGCTGCTTCCGGGCCCAGCGCGCGTTGGAGGCCGCCCTGCCTTCGCCTACCCTCGCGCCATGCGCTGGGGGATCGAGCTGCCGGACGCGGGTTTCGCGCTGCCCGAGGCCGGGGACTTCGGGCGCCGACTCGAGGCCGCGGGCTTCGAATCCGCCTGGACGGGCGAGACCGCGGCCAACGAGTCCATGACGGTGCTCGCCCTGCTCGCCTCGGCAACCCGGGAGTTGCGGGTGGGTAGCGCGGTGCTGCCGGTCTTCACCCGAACGCCGGGTCTGCTCGCCATGTCGGCCTCCACGCTCGCCCGCGCCTTCCCCGGCCGGGTCTCCATCGGCATCGGCGCCTCCTCGGCCTTCGTGGTGGAACGCTGGAACGGCGGCTCCTTCGAGAAGCCCTTCGCGCGGGTACGCGACACCCTCCACTTCATGCGGGCGGCACTGGCCGGAGAGCGCATCAGCAACGACTACGACTCCTTCTCGATTCGCGGCTTCCGGCTCCCGGAGTTGCCCGACGAGCCCCCGCCCCTGCTGGTGGGCGCTACCGGGCCGCGCATGCTCGACTTCGCGCTGGAGGAAGCCGACGGGGTCATCCTCAACTGGCTGACCGCCGCGGACATGGCGAGCATCGAGGGCCTGCCCTCCCAACGGGANCGGGCCTACGGGCTGGTGAGCGTGATCCCCANTGCGGACCGCGAGAAGGTCTACGCGCTNGCCCGCCCCTACGTCGCCCAGTACCTCTCGGTACCCGCTTACGCGGGGCAGCAGCGCCGCTTCGGCCGGGCGGATCGGCTGGCGGAAGTCTGGGAGACCTGGGAGGGAGGCGACTACAAGAAGGCTGCCGCGGCGCTCCCCACCGACGTGATCGACGAGTTGCTGATCCACGGCCCCCCCGAAGCCTGCCGGGAGCAGATCGCGGAGTTCGCCCGCGTTTCCGGCGTGACGCCCCTGGTGATCCCGATGGGCGACCACGCCGCCTTCCAGGAGATCGCGCTCTCGATCGGCCCGGAAGCCGTCTAGGCTGCGGACACCGGGCCCGTCACCCCCGCCGCCACGATCATCGGGAGGTCGTGGGCAAAGACGATACCCGGCGGCGCAGCGCAAACCGCCTCGATGGCGTGAACGGCGGGCATCGCGGTGATGGTCCCGAAGTCCGGCCCGTCCGAACCCTCCGGGTACACCATCTGCACGCGGCTGCGCACAGAGGGCATCCCGTCGACCTCGATCACGTAGCCCTCCTCGGTGGGCCAGCGAGGCTCCATCTTGTCCCCCAGCGTCCACAGGATCGGCAGTTCGATGACCGCCCGCCCGTCGACTCGCCCCGACCAGCCGTGGCGAATACCGGTCGCGCAGCCCTTCTCGATCGTCATGTAGCCGAGCTCCACCCGCTCGGTGGCTGCCGCGAACTCGGCCTCGTAGTGGATCTCGTCCA
>JABSQX010000123.1 GCA_013215615.1 Myxococcales bacterium
CTGCTGCTCCGCGAGCCCGCGGCCTACGACGTGATCGTCACCGGGAACCTCTTCGGCGACATCCTCTCCGACGAGGCCGCGATGATTACGGGTTCGCTCGGCATGTTGCCTTCGGCGAGCCTGGGTGTCGGGGGGGTGGGACTCTACGAACCCGTTCACGGTTCGGCGCCGGACATCGCGGGACAGGACCGCGCCAACCCGCTGGCTGCAATCCTTTCGGCCGCCATGCTCCTCGAGCATTCGCTGGAGGCGCCCGAGGCGGCAGCTTCGATTCGCACCGCCGTCGAGGCGGTGCTCGACGCGGGCCACCGCACCGAGGACCTGCTGGGTACCGTTTCGAGTGTCGAAGCGCTAGGCTGTCGGGCGATGGGGGATCGGGTGTTGGGTGAGATAGCGGCCCACTGATGGGACACGCCGGTTTATCGATCGGCGTGTACGGCGCGACGGGGGCCCTGGGTAGCGAGTTGCTCGCGGCCCTGGGCGACTCCGCGCTGCAGGTCGGCTCGCTGCGCGCCATCGCCACCGACGCGTCCTTGGGACGCGACGTGGAGTTCCAGGGCGAGAGTGTACCGGTGGAGACCGAGACGCGCGGCCTGGTGGGGCTCGATCTCGTCTTCTGTTGCGCGCCCCCCGAGGCTTCCACGGCCTGCGTGCGGGAGGCGCTGCGCGCGGAGGTCGCGTGCATCGATTGCTCGGGTGCGATGGCCGGCTCGCCCGAAGTGCCGCTGCGCGTCGCCGCCCTGGGCGACCGCATTCCGGAGGCGGCGCCGCTGTTGGCCGCGCCCGCGGATGCGGCGTTGGCCTGGGCGCCGGTACTGGCGGCCCTGCACGCCGAGGCGCCGCTCTCGAGGCTCACCGCTACCGCCCTGGAGGGCGCTTCGGCAGCGGGTCGCAAGGGGATCGACGCCCTCTACAAGGAATCGCTCGCCCTCTTCAACCAGGAAGATCTCCCCGAGGGCGAGGCCATGGGCCAGCGGCTGGCCTTCGACTGCCTGCCGGGTTTCGGGCCGCTGGACGAAGCGGGCGGCAGCGAGCGCGAGCGAGCGCTCGTGGGGGGGCTGCGCCGCCTGTTGGGCGTGGAGTTCGCGATGTCCGTGGCCAGCGTGCACGTGCCCGTCTTCGTGGGGCACGCCGCGCACCTGGTGGTGGAGAGCGAGAACGAGTTGGATGCGGAGCGGCTTGCCGAATGCCTCGCTCGTGCAGCCGGCGTCGATGTCTGGGGAGGAGGCGCGGCGGGCCCGACGCTGCGTGCTGCCGCCGGCCACGAGCGCGTGATCGTGGGGCGCATGCAAGTCGATGCGGAGAGCCCGCGCTGCCTACAACTCTGGCTGGTGGGCGACCTGTTGCGCCTGGCCGCGCGGAACGCCGTCGAGCTGGCCGCCGTCCAGGTCGCTCCGAAATTAGGGAAATGAAGCGAACCTTCCGACTGATACTCGAATACGACGGCGCTGGCTTCGTCGGCTGGCAGGTGCAGGCCGAGGGCACGCGCACGGTGCAGGGCGAGTTGGAGACGGCGATCACCCGGGTGTGTGGCGCGCAGGTGCGGGTACTGGGTTCGGGACGCACCGATGCCGGGGTGCACGCGGAGGGGCAGGTGGCCAGCGTGTGCGTGGAGACGGAGGTGCCGGAGCGGCGCTTGCGGCGGGCCCTCAACGGGGTGCTGCCCGACGACCTGGTGGTGCGCGATCTGAAAGAAGTCGAGGAGAGCTTCGACGCGCGCCGCGGCGCAGTCTCGAAGCTCTACCGTTACAGCATCTGGAACGGGCCCCAGCGCTCGCCGCTGCGCGCCTCTCGCGCACTGCGGCTCGAGCGGCCGCTCGACCTGGTGGCCGTGCGCAGGGCGGCCGCGGACCTGGTGGGCGTGCACGACTTCGCGGCCTTCCAGGCGGCCGGCTCCGACGTGAAGACCAGCGTCCGGGAGCTGCTGCGCGTCGACGCACTGGGGCGCTCCGGAGCGACGGTCGATTTCTACTTCGAGGGCACGGGCTTCTTGCGGCACATGGTGCGGATCCTGGTGGGGACCCTCATCCAGGTGGGCTCCGGGCGGAGAGCGCCGGATTCGATTCCGGGCTTGCTGGCGAGCCGCGACCGTGGCCAGGCCGGGCCCACGGTGCCCGCTAACGGGCTGACGCTGTTGGAGGTACGCTATACACCCCGGGGGGATCCGGCCCGCTCCGATGCAAACCCCCAGGAAAAGCAAGCGCTTCCGCTTGACTCGGGGAGCGCGCTCCGGTATTGACTGGCGTTTCCCGCCGCCCTGGCGGGTCCCTGGAGGATGTCGCGGATGGCAGCGGTGGGAACCACCCGGAGCACGCGTCCGGCCGATGTCGAGCGACGCTGGCTGGTCGTAGACGCGGCCGACCAGGTGCTGGGCCGGCTGGCCACGCGCATCGCCACCATCCTGCGNGGCAAGCACACGCCCCGCTTCACGCCCCACGTGGACACGGGCGACTTCGTGATCGTGGTCAACGCCGAGAAGGTGAAGCTCACGGGCCGAAAGCTGGAGCAGAAGATCTACTATCGCCATAGCGGCTACCCGAGTGGGGTGAAGTCCACCACCGCGGGGCGCCTGTTGAGTGGCCCCCACGCGGATCGCGTGGTCCGCCAGGCGGTGCGCGGAATGCTCCCCAAGAATTCGCTGGGCCGGGACATGCTCCGCAAGCTCAAGGTGTACGCGGGTCCCGCGCACCCCCACGCTGCCCAGAAGCCCGAGGAGATGCAAATTGGCTGAAGTTCCCGGTCTGGTCACCGCCACCGGCAAGCGCAAGAACGCCATCGCGCGCGTGCGCCTGCTGCCCGGCAACGGGATCATCACTGTCAACGGACGCACCTTCGAGGACTACTTCCGCCGCGAGTCCTCGCGCATGGTGATCAACCAGCCCTTCGAGGCCGTCAACGGCGAGGGCCGCTACGACGTGCGCGCCCGCGTGCACGGCGGCGGCGTCTCCGGCCAGGCCGACGCCCTGCGCCACGGCATCTCCCGCGCCCTCGAGAAGTTCGACTCGGCGAACCGGCCCACGCTCAAGAAGCGCGGCCTGCTCACCCGGGACGCCCGCAAGAAGGAACGCAAGAAGTACGGCCAGAAGGGTGCCCGCGCCCGCTTCCAGTTCTCGAAGCGCTAAGGCGAATTCGGGGTTTTCAGCCGTCTTTCGAGACGCAGAAATCTCGTAACGATACGTATTGACTAACGTTGAAAGCCCATCCACGCGGTGG
>JABSQX010000124.1:0-25213 GCA_013215615.1 Myxococcales bacterium
AATGTAAACGGGGGTACGCAGGGTTTCGCAGGCGCTACGGTCGAGGGGAACTGGACGATTCGCTTGGCCGATGTAGGTCCATGCTGTCCGCTAACCGGCTATGCCCAGACAAACCTCACTACCAATTTCACCGTCTATCGGATCGACCCCTTTCGGACGACGTCCAGTTCCATTTTGGTCGAAGTGGATCCCGATGGCGACGGCGTCCCGAATTCCGCCGTCTCCCAGGAAGAAGCGGATGCTCCCTGCTTCGCGACGCCCACCATCACATCGACCACTCCCGGAGCCCCAAGTATCGGCAGCCTGACGGACATCCCGGGCGGCGCGCTGGTCCAGCGGGAGTACGCGTACAACTTCCCATCGACCGATGCGAATGGCCCCATCACCTACGCGCTCAACGGAGCAGAGGCTCCAGCGAATTGTGGCAATCTGGACGGCGATCCTCTCGGATTGGACGACTGCTCGCAGTCCACCCTGCCTCCGAGCGTGGGTGGCACACTCACTCTCAGCCCGTCCGGAGAATTCCGCTGGACGCCATTGGCGGAGGGGGCGATCCCCTATGTCTTTCACATCACCGCGTCCGGTGCGGGATCGACAGGATTCTTCTGGGACGTCGATGTAGCGCCCACAACGGGCCTGCTCTGCAGCAGCGGTGACAACTGTCCCAACGATTTCAATTTCGACCAGTCCGATACAGATGGCGACAGTGTCGGGGATGCATGCGACAACTGCGTAGGCGTTCCAAACGCGGGCATACTCGGCTGCGACTCGGACCTGGATGGCTACGGGAACCTATGTGACGGCGATTTCAACAATGATCTGATCACGGACGGATTGGATTTTTCTCCGCTCTGGTTGGCGGATTTCATGGCGGGTTCGCCGACGAACAACGCCGCCGGCAACCCGCAGGGCACGAACATGAACTGCGACAGCGTGGTGGACGGCGTGGACTTCGCTATTCCGTTCTTCCTCACGCAGTTCGCATCTGGGATTCCCGGGCCCTCCGGGCTCAGCTGTGCGGGTACGGTCCCATGCCCGGCGCCGTAGGGTCCCTAGATCACGTCGCCCTGCCGCGACACGGATAGGGAATTCATGAGCCGGTGATGCGCTTGCGAAGACTCATTCCGTCAAGTCTTGGGCGATCGTCAGAGATCGAAGTTTGGTCCCAGGGACTTCTTTAGGACGGAGAGGAAGAAGCCGACCTCTTCTTCCTCGATTTCGGCGGCACCAAACGGCACCCAGCACGCCGCGCTCGCGGGAACGCGAAAGCCCCGCCGCGCAACACCGCGACGGGGCTCTCGGAACTTGGAGCACGAGACCGGGCTCGAACCGGCGACCCCCACGTTGGCAACGTGGCGCTCTACCAACTGAGCTACTCGTGCTCGAAACGCGCGAACTCTAGCAAATCTCCCCCGGGGCCTACAGGCGCCGAAGCTTCCCGTCCTCCACTTCCAGGCCCGCGGTGGCGTTGCGCGTGTCGAAGACGCGGCGGGCGCGCGCCACCACCGCCGCCGTGTCCACGGCCGCGTGGTCGGTGAGGATCAAGACGAGGTCCGCAGCGGCCACCGCCTCGTCGGAGAGTTCCAGACTCTTGTAGGTCTCTCCCTCCACCGTGACCTCGGAGACGTGGGGGTCGTGGTAGCGGATCTCGGCGCCGCGCTCGGCGAGCAGCCGGATCACGTCCAGCGCCGGGGATTCCCGGACGTCCGCCACGTCGGCCTTGTAGGCCACCCCCAGCAGCAGGATCTGGGCGCCGTTCACGGCCAGGCGCGCATCGTTGAGCTGGCCGGCCACGCGGTCCACCACGTACTCGGGCATGCCCCCGTTGATCTCGGTGGCGAGATCGATGAAGCGCGCCGGAAAGTTCAGGGACTTCATCTTCCAGGACAGGTAGGTGGGATCCACGGGGATGCAGTGGCCCCCGAGGCCCGGCCCGGGCAGGAACTTCATGAAGCCGTAGGGCTTGGTGGCCGCCGCCTCGATGACCTCCCAGACATCCAGACCCAGGCGGTTGCACATCAGGGCCACCTCGTTGGCGAGCCCGATGTTGATGGCGCGAAAGGTGTTCTCGAGGAGCTTCACCATCTCGGCGCTCTCGGTCGAGGAGACCTCCACCACCTGCTCGAAGACCGCCGCGGAGATCTCTCGGGCCAGTTGCGTGCACAGCGGCGTCACACCGCCCACGACCTTGGGGACCTCGGCGAGCCCGAACTCCTTGTTCGCGGGGTCGATGCGCTCCGGCGCGAAGGCCAGACAGAAATCCTCTCCCACTCGCAGCCCCGTGGACTCGAGCATGGGCAGGAAGAGATCCTGGGTGGTACCCGGATAGGTGGTGCTCCCCAGAATCACCAGTTGTCCGGAGCGCAGGCGGCGCTGGATGCTCTCCAGCGAGGCCGCGATATGGGAGACGTCGGGATCCCGCGCCTTGGTGAGGGGCGTGGGCACGCAGACGTGGATGACGTCGCAGGCCGACAGTGCCGCGAAGTCCGTGCTGGCCTCGAGGCGCCCCGCGGCGGTCACCTCCGCCACGTCTTCCGCGGCCACGTCCTCGATGTAGGTGCCTCCCGCAGACAGCACCTCCACCTTGCTGGCGTCGACGTCGAAACCCGTCACGCGGAATCCCACCCGCGCGAACTGGACGGCCAGGGGCAGCCCCACGTAGCCGAGACCGATCACGCCCACGCGCGCTTCGCGCGAAGCAATCCGCGCAGAGAGATCCTGGATGCGGCTCACGGGCGCGGATCCTCCCCGGACTCCCGAGCCGCGCGGGCGAGGCCGCGGAAGTACTCCGCGAAGTAGCGGTAGCCCGACACCAGGGTCAGCGCGGTCGCCAAGACCAGGAAGACCATGCCCACGTCGTGGGCATTGGCACCGATCGTCTCGAAGTGAAACAGCAGCGCGCCGATGGCGATGTTGGTGGTCAGGGCCTTGGCCTTTCCCAGCTTCGAGGCCGCCATCACCTGGCCGCCCGCCGAGGCCAGCCCCCGCAGGCCCGTCACCGCCAACTCTCGCCCGATGATCACGACCACCATCCAGGTGGCCGCGACCTCGATGCGCCCGATGGCCAGCAACACGATGAGCGCCGTCGAGGCCAGCAGCTTGTCGGCCAGCGGATCGAGCAACTTCCCGAGTTGGGTGACCATCTGGTCACGGCGCGCCAGCCAGCCGTCGAGCAGGTCCGAGAGTGCCGCGACGATGAAGAACCAGGCGAAGAGCGTGCTCACGAACTCGCTCGGTCCACCTTCGGGTCCGCCGTGGAAGAGCGGGAAGAAGAGCAGTACGGGGACGACGGCAGCGCGCAGCAGCGTGATCGAGTTGGGGAGGTTCCAGAAACGCTCCCTCACGACGCCCTCCGAACCCGCGGACTCCGCTTTCGAGATGGGTGCGTGCCCACCGGGTGAGGCGAGCGGCGCGCCCGGCTCGACGGAACTCTCATCGAGCGAAATCGCCATGGTAGGAACGATAGTAGGTCAGAACCCGCTCTACGTAAGCCCGGGTTTCTCGGTAGGGGGGCAGCCCGCCATAGCGATCCACCGCTTCCGGGCCCGCGTTGTAGGCCGCCAGGGCGCGCGTGAGGTCTCCGTAGCGGTCGAGGAGAGCGCGCAGATAGCCACCACCGCCCCGCACGTTCTGTTCGGGGACCCACGGGTCTTCGACCCCCAACGCGTCGGCGGTCTCGGGCATCAACTGCATCAGCCCCTGGGCGCCGACGCGGGAGAGAGCGCGTGGATCGAAGCCGCTTTCGGCGGCGATCACCGCCTTGAGGAGGGCCGGCGGGAGGGAGTGTTGCGCGGCGACCTCGCCGATGAGCCCATCGTAGTCGGCCCGCGCCGGGGCCCGGTCGCGTCGCGGGCGCGGCGGGGCCGGCTTCCGGGGCCGGAATCGGGGGTCGACGGGGGTCACGTTGCTGAAGTGTGTGACCCCCCGCTCGTCGGTGAACTGATAGATGGGGCCCGGAAGGTCGGCAGCCGCGGGTCCGGCCAGGCAGAGCGCCAGCGCGATGAGCCAGTGGATCCCCACGGGGATCCCACGCCGGGGGCTTGTGGCGCCCGCGACCTCCCCGATAAAATCCTGCGAGGCTTCCATTTCCTCCCCATCGGTGCCCACCGAGACCTCATTGAGCGGCACGAGGACGACCACGTTGGCGAACCCGCGGAACTTCGAGGTGCTGGTCCTGGGCAGCGGCATCGCCGGGCTCTTCTACGCGCTGCGCATGGCCGACGACGCCCGGGTCGCCATCGTGACCAAGAAGCGCGCCGCCGATTCGGCGACCAACTGGGCCCAGGGGGGCATCGCGGCCGTCCAGTCCGAGGATGACTCCTTCGCCTCCCACAGCGAGGACACCCTCAGCGCGGGTGCGGGCCTGTGCCGCCCCGAGGTGGTGGAGCGCGTCGTCGAGCGGGGACCCCAGATGATCGAGGCGCTGCTCGCCCTGGGAGCCAGCTTCGACACGCGCGCCCCGGACGCCGGGCCGGGCGACCTGCCCTTCGACCTGGGCCGGGAGGGCGGCCACAGCCACCGGCGCATTCTCCACAAGCGCGACGCCACCGGCCGCGAGATCGAGCAGGTCTTGCTCGCCCGGGCCCGCGCCCATCCCAACATCGAACTGTTCGAAAACCACTGCGGGGTGGACCTCCTCACCACCGGCAGGCAGGGGATCCCCGGGCCCCAGCGCGCGCTGGGCGCCTACGTGCTCGATTCCCAGACCCTGCGCGTGGAACGCTTCCTCGCCCGGGTGACACTGCTCGCCACCGGCGGTGCCGGCAAGGTCTACCTGTACACCAGCAACCCCGACATCGCGTCGGGGGATGGCATGGCGATGGCCTACCGCGCGGGAGCCACTCTCGCCAACATGGAATTCATCCAGTTCCATCCCACCTGCCTCTACCACCCCGACGCCAAGTCCTTCCTGATCTCGGAGGCCGTGCGCGGCGAGGGCGGCATCCTGCGCGACCAGGGCGGCAAGCCCTTCATGCAGGATCTGCATCCCATGGGCGACCTGGCGCCCCGCGACATCGTGGCCCGGGGCATCGACACCGCGCTCAAGCGCAGCGGCGAGGAGTGGGCGTTGCTCGACATCACGCACCGCCCGGCCAGCTACGTGCGGGAGCGCTTCCCGAACATCCACCGGCGCTGCCTGGAATTCGGAATCGACATTACCCGCGACGCGATCCCGGTCGTGCCCGCCGCCCACTACTGTTGCGGAGGCGTCCGCACCGACTTCTCCGCCGAAACCGACGTCCAGGATCTCTTCGCAGCGGGCGAAGTCGCCTGCACGGGTCTGCACGGTGCCAACCGGCTCGCCTCCAACTCCCTCCTCGAAGCCCTGGTCTACGCCGACGCGGCGGCCACGGCCTGCCGCGAACGCCTCCGCGAGCCTGCCCTGGTAGCCGACACCCGCCCCTGGCACGAGGGGGATGCCACCGAGAGCGACGAGGCGGTGGTCATCACCCAGAACTGGGACGAGATCCGCCGCTTCATGTGGAACTACGTGGGCATCGTGCGCAGTGACCGCCGGCTGGCTCGGGCGCGCCACCGCATCGACCTGTTGCGCTCGGAGATCAACGAGTACTACTGGGACTTCAAGCTGACGCCGGACCTGGTGGAACTCCGCAACCTCGCCACCGTCGCGCGCCTGGTCATCGAGTCCGCGACCCTGAGAAAGGAGAGCCGCGGCCTCCACTACAACGTCGACCACCTCGAGCGCGACGACGAGAACTTCGGCGAGGACACCCTGCTGCGACGCGAGGCCTGAACGACGCCCGGCCAGGGGCCGGGAGCAGGCCGAAGCTACTCGGGGGTCACGTAGGCGGCGGTGAGGGCGCCGTCCACCATGAACGTGGAGCCGTTCACGTACGAGGAATCGTCCGAGGCCAGGAAGAGCGCGGCCCGCGCGATCTCAGAAGGCTCCGCGAGCCTTCCCATCGGCACGTGGACCATCCGGCGCTGCCTCGCTGCGGGATCCGCGAGCAGTTCAGCGAGCAGCGGCGTGTTCACCGGGCCAGGGCAGAGGGCGTTGGCGCGGATTCCCTGGCGCGCGTACTCCACGGCGATCTCCCGCGTCATAGCCAGCACACCGCCCTTGCTGGCCGTGTAGGCGATCTGGGACGTCGCGGCGCCCACCACCGCCACGAAGGAGGCCGTGTTGACGATGGAGCCACCGCCGGCGCGCAGCAGCGCCGGAATCCCGTAGCGACAGCCCAGGAAAACGCCCTTCAGGTTCACGTCCATCACCTGGTCCCAGACCGCTTCGGGGGTGTCCGTCGGCGAGCCGTCGGCGGCCGGAAAGATCCCCGCGTTGTTGAAGAGCACGTGCAGGGCCCCAAAATCGCGCTCCGCGTGAGCCACGACGGCCTCCACCTCCGCGGCGCGGGAGACGTCGGTGCGCACGAAGCGGGCATCGCCGCCCTCGGCGGCAATGGCCTCGAGCGCGCCTGCGCCGCCCGCCTCGTCGAGATCCGCGATCACCACCCGCGCACCCTCACTCGCAAACAGGCGTGCGCTCTCGAGCCCGATGCCGCTGGCGCCACCGGTCACCAGCGCGACTCGCCCCGCCAGCCTCCCCGTCACGCCCTCGGCCATCAGATTCTCTCGAAGTAGCGGGCGCGCTCCACGTCGCTCACGTGATCGTCGACCTCGCGCTGCTCGGTGCGCGCGAAGTGCAGCAGGTGCGCGACCACCTCTTCGCCAAAAGCGCGGCGCGCCAGCTCGCTGGCCTCGAAGCTCGCCGCCGCCTCGGGGAGCGAGCCCGGCACCTGGGGGAGACCCTCCGCGGCATAGAGGTCGCCCTCGAAGGCCGCACCCGGATCGAGACCGCGCTCGATGCCCTCGAGACCGGCGGCCAGCAGCGCCGCGTACACGAGGTAGGGGTTCGCGTCTGCGCCCGGAATCCGGCACTCCACGCGCAACGAGGCGCCCTCCCCCACCACGCGGAAGCCCGCCGTGCGGTTGTCGAAGCTCCAGCCCAGGGCGGTGGGCGCGAAAGTTCCCGGTCGGTAGCGCTTGTAGCTGTTGGGGTTGGGGGCCAGCAGCAGCGCCAGCTCGCCCACGTGCGCGACCCAGCCCGCCAGGAAGGCGCGGAAGGTCTCGGACGAGCGCGCCGGCGTGCCTGCCAGCTCGATCTCACCCGGGAAGCTGGGGCGGCCCTCCTCGTCCCAGAGGCTGGTGTGGACGTGGAGGCTGCTGCCCGCCAGCTCTTCGTCGAACTTGGCCATGAAGGTGAGCGACTTGTCGTGGGAGGCCGCGATTTCCTTGGCGGCCAGCTTGTAGAGCACGTGCCGGTCCGCCATCTCGAGGGCCGGCGCGTAGCGGAGGTTGATCTCGTGCTGGCCCGGGCCCCACTCGCCCTTGCTGAACTCCACAGGGATCCCGGAAGCATCGACTCCGCGCCGGATGTCTCCGATCACCGGCTCCGCGAAGGCTCCCGACAGCAGGTGGTAGTCCTCGACGTAGCGCTGGCCGGGCGCCAGGTTCCGGTAGCCCTTTGCGTGCGCGCTCGCGTAGCTCTCCTCCAGCAGGAAGAACTCGAGTTCGCTGCCCATCTGCGCAAACAGCCCGTGGGCGGCCAGGCGCTCGAGCTGGCGCTTCAGGATGCTGCGCGGCGCCACCGCAAGCAGCTCCCCGCTGTTCTCGTCCAGCGCATCGCAGAGCACCAGCGCCGTGTCCGGGAGCCAGGCTGCGCGCCGCAACGTACCCAGATCGGGCATGGCGTGGAGATCCCCGTAGCCCGTCGCCCAGCTCGTGAACGCGTAGCCGGGGGTGGGATCCATCTCCATGTCACTGGCCAGCAGGTAATCGCAGACGTGCATGCCCCCGCTGGCCACCTCGTCGAGAAAGAAGGGCCCCTGGATGCGCTTTCCCAGCAGGCGTCCGAAGAGGTCCGGAAAAGCCGTCACCACGCTCTGGATGCTGCCGCTTGCGACCTCGCGCTCGAGCTCCTCGAGCGTGAGGCAGCCCGCGGGCGAATCAGTCATCCTCGGCCTCGACGCTCCGGAAGAGGGAGAGCTGGGGGCGCGGCTCCTCGTCGCCGATCGCCACCGGGTATTCGTTGGAGAAACAAGCGTCGCAGGAGCCGTGCTTCAGGGTCTCCCCACAGTGACGCAAGCCGTTCAGGGAGAGGTAGCCGAGGGAATCCGCGCCGATCAGCTCCCGGATCTCGTCCACGCTGTGCTCGTGGGCGATGAGCTCCTCGCGTGTGGGGGTGTCGATCCCGTAGTGGCACGGGCCGCCGGTGGGAGGAGAGGAAACGCGCACGTGCACCGCGCGGGCGCCCGCCGCGCGCAGCATGTTGACGATCTTGGTGAGCGTGGTGCCGCGCACGATCGAATCGTCGACCAGGATCACCCGCTTGCCCTGCACGAGCTCCTTCACCGCGTTGTGCTTTACCTTCACGCCAAAGTGGCGAATCGACTGGGCGGGCTCGATGAAGGTGCGACGCACGTAGTGGTTTCGGATCAGCGCCTGCTCGTAGGGGATCTCCGCCTCCTCCGCGTAGCCGAGCGCGGCGGTGTTCCCCGAATCGAGCACCGGTACCACCACGTCGGCCGCCACCGGGTGCTCCCGGGCCAGGATGCGACCCAGCTCCTTGCGGAAGGAGTAGACGTTGTTGCCGTTGAGGTTGGAGTCGGGGCGCGCGAAGTAGATGTACTCGAAGATGCAGAAATGCTCAGCCTCCTTGCGGAAGGGCTGCAGGCTCCGCAGCCGGCCTCGGCGGATCACCGCGACCTCTCCGGGCTCCAGGTCACGCTCGTGGGTCGCGCCGATCAGATCCAGCGCACAGGTCTCGCTTGCCACCACCCATGAGCCCTCGAGTCTTCCCAGCGACAGGGGCCGGAAGCCGTGCGGATCCCGTACAGCCACGAGCACATCACCGGCCATCATCACCATGCTGAAGGCGCCCTTCACGCGAGAAAGCGCGTCGATCAGACGCTCCTCCTGGCTGCGCTCGCGGGAACGCGCCAACAACTGCGCGATGACTTCGCTGTCCGCCGTGGTGCTGAAGATGGCACCCCGGCTCTCGAGTTCCTTGCGAATGCGGAAGGCGTTGACGAGGTTGCCGTTGTGCGCGATCGCCACGGGGCCAGCATCGGTGGTGGCGCAGAAGGGCTGGGCGTTGTTGATCTGGCTGCCCCCCGCCGTGGAGTACCGCACGTGTCCGATGGCGTGCCGACCCGGAAGCTTGTCGAGGGTCTTCTCGCTGAACACGTCGGAGACAAGCCCCATGGCCCGGTGGACGTGGTGCTCCCTGCCGCCGCCGGCGGTGGAGACGATCCCGCAACTCTCCTGACCACGGTGCTGCAGGGCATACAAGCCCAGGTAGGTGATCTTAGCGGCCTCAGGATGCCCGTGGGCCGCAAAGACCCCGCACTCGTCGTGAAAATGATCTTGCCGGTGCTCGCGCGCCAGGCGCTGCAGGGCCTCATCACTGAACTTGCAACTCATGTGTCTTCCTCGAGTCGCGCGGGAATCGCACGCTTCCACTGCTTCGCCAACTCATCCACTTCGACATCGATCCACGCGGGGCCGGCCCCAGGAGCCACCACCAGGCGCCGCCCACCGGTCTCGCCGATCCGACGCGCCGGGATGCCGTGCGCCTCGGCGAGCACCAGCAGGGTGTCCAGATCGTCACCCGAAACCAGCACCCGCCCCGTGGACTCCCCGAAGAGTAGCGCCTCCAGCCGGATCGAATCCGCGAGCTCCACCCGGGCCCCAATCTGCGTGTCCCCGCTCATGCAACACTCGGCGAGCGCGATGGCCAGCCCGCCATCCGCAACGTCATGGGCGGTGGAGACACAACCTTCGGCCACAGCCGCCACCAGCAGGTCGGCGAGTCGCGCCTCGTGCTCCAGGTCGACCGAGGGGGGGTGGCCGGCCTCGATCCCACGCCGCTGCGCGAGCCACTCGCTGCCCCCCAGCTCCTCGCGGCAATTTCCGAGCAGCACGATGGGCGCCCCCTCGCGCTGGAAATGCGCGACCGCGTAGCGGCGGTGGTCCTCCAGCAAACCCACCATCGCGATGGTGGGCGTGGGATAGACGGCGCGGCCCGAGGTCTCGTTGTAGAAGGAGACGTTGCCCGACACCACCGGCGTACCGAGTGCCCGCGCCGCGTCGCCCATGCCCCGGGTCGCCTCCGCAAACTCCCACATGATCTCGGGCTTCTCGGGATTGCCGAAGTTCAGGCAGTTGCTGAGGGCCAGGGGCCGTGCCCCCGTGCAGGCGACGTTGCGAGCGCCTTCGGCGACTGCCGCCTGGGCTCCCGTGTAGGGGTCGAGCCAACACCAGCGGGGATTGCAGTCGACCGAAAGCGCCAGCGCCTTGGGGGTGGCACTCCCGTCCTCACGCTTGACCCGGACCAGGGCGGCATCGCCCCCGGGACCCACCAGCGTGTTCGCCTGCACGAGTTGATCGTACTGCTGGTACACCCACGCCCGCGAACCGAGGCTCGGCGTCCCCAGCAACTCGAGCAGTGCCTCCTCGGGCGCTAGTTCCGGCGGCAGCGAGGCCAGATCGAGCTTGTGACGCTCCAAGTGATCCGCGGGCTCGCGCAGCGGTCGATCGAGTTCGGGGCTGCTGCGGGCCACCGGATCCACGGGGATGTCCACCACCCCCTGCCCCTGCCAGCGAATCCGCATCCGGCCATCGTCACTGACGCGTCCCACCACGACGGCATCCAGATCCCAGCGCGCGAAGATCTCGCGCACCTGGTCCTCCCGACCCTCCCGCGCCACCAGCAGCATGCGCTCCTGGCTCTCCGAGAGCAGCAACTCGTAGGGAGTCATGCCGCTCTCTCGCTGGGGCACGCGGTCGAGATCCAGTTCGATGCCGGTCCCCGCATTGCTCGCCATCTCGAAGGACGAGCACGTCAGGCCCGCCGCCCCCATGTCCTGGATGCCCACCACCGCGTCGGTCTGCATCACCTCCAGGCAGGCCTCGATGAGGCACTTCTCGGTGAAGGGGTCGCCCACCTGGACGGTGGGGCGCTTGGCGTCGCTGTCGTCGTCGAACTCCGCGGAGGCCAGCAGGCTGGCGCCGTGGATGCCGTCGCGCCCGGTCTTGCTGCCCACGTACATCACGGGGTTCCCCACGCCTCCGGCGCGCGCGAGGAAAATGCGCTCCTCCTCCACCACGCCGACGCTGAAGGCGTTGACCAGGATGTTGCCCCGGTAGCAGTCGTGGAAGGAAACCTCGCCCCCCACCGTCGCCACTCCCACCGAGTTCCCGTAGCCGCCGATGCCCTCCACCACGCCGCGCAGCAGATGCCGGTGGAGGGGATCGTCGAGCGGGCCGAAGCGCAGCGAGTTCAGCGAGGCGATGGGTCGCGCGCCCATGGTGAAGACGTCTCGAAGAATCCCCCCGACCCCCGTGGCCGCCCCCTGTACGGGTTCGATGAAGGAGGGGTGGTTGTGGCTTTCGATCTTGAATACCGCGGCGAGACCGTCACCGATGGAGACCACTCCGGAGTTCTCGCCGGGTCCGTGCAGCACCCGATCCCCCGAGCTGGGCAGCGTCTTCAGGTACTTCTTGCTCGACTTGTAGGAGCAGTGCTCGGCCCACATGACGGAGAAGATGCCAAGCTCCGAGAAGCTCGGGCTGCGCCCCAGGATGCGCAGGATGTCCGCGTACTCCTCGTCCGTGAGGCCGTGCTCACGCGCCAAGGTCAGGTCCACCGTGGGCTCGACGAGGTTCAAGAGTGGCCTCCCGTCACGGCGTCCACCAAAGAACCCAGGATCGCCCGCCCATCCCTACCCCCGAAGTCCGCTTCCACCGCGTGCTCGGGGTGCGGCATCAGGCCCATCACGTTGCCCGCTTGGTTCAGGAGGCCTGCGACGTTGCCGAGAGAACCGTTGGGGTTCGACGCGGGCGACACGTTGCCATCTGCATCGCAGTAGCGCAGCAGGACGCGCCCCTCTGCCTCCAATCTGCCCAACAGCTCGGGTGAGGCGAAGTACGCGCCCTCGCCGTGCTTGATGGGCAGCCGCAACACCGCTCCCGCGCGGGAGCGCGAAGTGAAGGGCGCGAGCGCCTGCTCCACGCGCACGTGGACGCGTTGACACACGAAGTGGAGGTGGTGGTTGCGAATCAGCGCGCCCGGCAGCAGGCCCGACTCGCAGAGCACCTGGAAGCCGTTGCAAATACCGAGCACGGGCCCGCCGGCATCCGCGAAGCGCCGCACCGCGGCCATCACCGGGGAATAGCGGGCCATGGCCCCGCAGCGCAGGTAGTCGCCGTACGAAAAACCTCCGGGGATCACCACGCCGGACGTGCCGGCAGGCAGCTCCCCCTGCTTGTGCCAGATCAGTTCCGCGTCGCAGGCCAGCACGCTCTTCAACGCGAAGCGCGTGTCGCGGTCGTCGTTGGAGCCCGGGAACTGGATCACCGACAGCAAGGAACACCCCTTTGCTCCGCCGCGTCCTGGGGGGAGGGCGGCTTCTTGGAGCGGATGTGAAGCCCAAGCCCGGAGATTCTACCCGCCGCCCAGAGCCGCTACAAGGCGCCGAGAACCCCTGGGTTACACGCAGCCCTCAGCGCGGAAGCTCGAGGAGGGGGAGCCCGACCTGGCCCTCCGAGAGGTCCGCGCTCTCGAAGCGGTGCACGATGCCCCCTGCGTCGCGGGAAGACAGGGTGGGAACGTTGTTGCGCGGCAAGTTCTCCACCGGGAGATCCTCCTGATCGTAGGAGGCCCGAACCGCCAGCAGGCCCAGCATCTGGCTGCTACCCCCCGGCCGGGGCACGATGATCTGGGGCTGAAGGAGAAAGTCCCGCTCCACCGTGAGCTGGTGGGAATTCAAGAGCAGCTGGGCGTCGAGGTAGTAGATGAAGACCGATCCCTCGACGAGCGTGGCCACCACCAGCCCCTGCGGGTCTTCGTATTTCGCGATGATGTAGGCGAGAACGTGGTCCAGCGGCCCCCGGTAACGGTGCCGGACCTCGTGGAAGCGCCCGCCGACCTCCGGAACGCGCAACCCCAGACCCACTGCGACCAAGAGCGTCAGCAGCGCCAGGCCCGCGATCCCCAGGCCTCGCAACGCACCGCGCCGAGCTCGCTGGATCTCGAGCAGCGAGACCGTGTCGAGTACCAACAACGCGCACAGTACGGGCCCAAGGGGCACCGCATTCCGTTCGTAGAAGGCCGGGAGACAGGCGATCCCCAACCACTGCACGAGCACGAAGAGCGAGAGCAGGTCCGCGGCCGACAGCCGCTTCGCCAGGCTGCCGCCCGCGAGAACGCCCCCCGACAGGGCGCGCAGCAGCGAGAGCGCCAGCCGTGCGGCGAGCACCGGCAGCAGCCACTCGTAGCGCAGCAGGTGGAGGGTGACGTCGATCAAGCGCGCGCCGTAGCCCGGCAGTTCGGCTCCATCGCGCGCGAGACTCGCAGCCGCCGCGGCCGGCAGGCCGAAGAAGGCCACCAGCGGCGCCACCGCGACTCCCGCCAGCAACAGGGGCGCGAGATCGCCCGCGCAGCCACGCAGGCGCGTCTCGTCCTCCGAGCCCCGTAGCGCGCGCCACAGCGCGAGCAGCATTGCGCTCGTGGCAACGCCCGCGAAGACCACGTAGTCGCAGCCGAAGAGCAGGAAGAGGGTCAGCGCAAAACCGAGCCCGAAGGAGACGTCCGAGAGATCCCGATGAACGTAGCGGCGCACCAGCAGCAGCAGGGCCACGGCGAGCAGAAAGAGCGTCGGCGCCAGGGATCCAACCTCGCGCAGGTGGAGGAGCAGCGAGATCGACACGGCGGAGAGCCCGAGGAAGGCGGCGGCGGCCCAACAGCGACGCGAACGGTCACCGGCCACCAGTGGCAACACGAAGCCCAACAACACGCAGAGGCCCCCGGCGCCGAGCAACGCGAAGGGTACGCGCACCCGCCAGGTACGCGCCCAGGGATCCTCGGCGCCACGCGCGAAGGTCTCCGCGAGCGCCGCGAAGTAGTAGGGGCCCCAGGGTGCACCGAGGTAGGCATCGAGCGAGGAGTCGATCCCCAACTCCGGGGGCAACTCACTGGCGTAGACGGCATTCTTCGGGCCGTGGACCTTGGGATAGCCATGCTCGAGGATCCGTCCGCCGAAGGCCGCGGTGACCGCCTCCTGGTCCCACAAGAGCGGGTAGGAGAGGTGCTTGAAGAGGAACACGCCCAGTAGCAGGGCCGCCAGCGCGCAAGCGGCCAGCGGGACGAAGATCGGCAGGCGTCGTGTGGACATCGCTACCGCGTGGACCTCCAGATGCGACGTGTGTAGCATGACCCTGGGGTTCTGAAAGGGGAAAAGGGGACGCTTCGCCTCGATCCGGCGTTGGGGCCCCGTACGTGAGGGAGTTCTGCCATGGGAGTCGATCCTCGCCTGCTCCACGAGCAATGCGGTCGCACGCTCGATCAAACGGACTTCAGCGAACTGGGCAGAGCCGAAATCGGCAAGGTGCGCGACAGCTACATCCGGGACAAACGCCGTTACATCGTCGTCACGGACCGGGTCAGTTGCTTCGACGTGGTGGTGGGCACCCTCCCCTTCAAGGGCCAGGTGCTCAACCAGCTCGCAGCCTTCTGGTTCGAGCATACGCGCGAGCTGGCGCGCAACCACCTGCTGGATGTCCCCGACCCCTGCGTATCGGTGGTGGAGGAGTGCCGCCCGCTTCCTGTCGAGTTCGTGTATCGCGGCTACCTGACGGGATCGACGAAGACCTCGATCTGGACCGCCTACGAGAGCGGCCAGCGCAGCTACTGCGGCCACCAGCTGCCGGAGGGGCTCGCCAAGCACGAACGGCTCCCCGAGCCACTCCTCACACCCACCACCAAGGCGCCGGCGGGACAGCACGATGAGCTCACCTCGCGCGGGGAGATCCTCGCCCAGGGCACGCTCTCGGAGCCCGTCTACGACGCCGCCGCGGACCTCTGCGGCAGGCTCTTCGCCGAGGGACAGCGCTGGGCGGAGAGCCGCGGGCTCATCTTGGTGGACACCAAGTACGAGTTGGGCCTCGATGCCGAGGACCAACTGGTGGTGATCGACGAGATCCACACGCCGGATTCCTCGCGCTACTGGTACTCGGAGCGCTACGAGCGCGCGATGTCCGAGGGAAACGACCCCGAGGCGCTGGACAAGGAATACGTGCGCCGCTGGCTGGGCGAACAGGGTTACCGGGGCGAGGGGGCGATTCCCGAGATTCCCGCAGACGTGCGCTGCGAGGCGGCCCGGCGCTACATCGAGGCCTACGAGCAGATCTCCGGGCGTGCCTTCAAACCCGAGACCGACGATCCGCTGTCCCGAATCCGCCGGAATCTGTCGATCTAGCCCGCCGCGGTACCGCGACCGGCCCCACCGCTCAGGGCTCGATGCGAAGGATCGCGTAGTCCTCGATCACGGGATTCGCGAGCAGTTTCTCGCTCACCTCCGCGGCCACACCCCGGGCAGCCGCTTCGTCGGGGGCCGAGATCTCGATCTCGAAGAGTTTGCCCTGGCGCACGCCTTCCACGGCTCCGTGGCCCAGCGCCGCGCAGGCGTGGGCGATCGCCTTGCCCTGCGGATCCAGGACGTCCGCCTTGAGGGTCACATGGACCAGTGCCTTCACGACTTCGATGCTCCCTTCAGGACGGCTCGCTTTCAGCCGCCAGCGTTCGCTGGAAGATGGCCTCGACATGGCGCAGGGCCTGGTCGAGGCTGAAGACCCGCTCGATCTCCTCCGGAGAGAGCAGGGCCGTGATCTCCGGGGAGGCCGACACCCGCTCGCGCAGCGAGCCTCCCTCGTCCCAGGTCGCCATGGCGTGCCCCTGCACCAACGCGTAGGCTTCCTCGCGCGTGAGCCCCTTCTGGGCCAGCGCCAACAGCAAGCTGCCGCTGAAGGCCAGCCCGCGCGTCGATTCGAGGTTCTCGCGCATCCGCTCGGGGAAGACCACCAGCGAATCCACCAAGCCCGCGAAGCGCTGCAGGCTGAAGTCGAGGGCCATACAGGCGTCGGGAAAGATCACCCGCTCCACCGAGGAGTTGCTGATGTCCCGCTCATGCCAGAGGGCCTGGTTCTCGAGGGCCGTCGCCGCGTAGCCGCGGATCAGGCGCGCGATGCCCGACACGTTCTCGAAGCGCCAGGGGTTGCGCTTGTGGGGCATGGCCGAGGAGCCCTTCTGACCGGCGCCAAACTCTTCCTGCACCTCGCGCACCTCGGTGCGCGCAAGGTGGCGGAACTCCACCGCGAACTTGTCGAGGCTCGAGGCCGTTAGCGCCAGTGAGCCCATGAAGGCGGCGTGCCGATCCCGCTGCACGACCTGTGTGGCCGCGGGCTCGTAGCCGATGCCCAGGCGTGCGCAGACCGCCTCCTCGAGATCCGGCGGCAGGTGCGCGAAGGTCCCTACCGCTCCCGAGATCTTGCCCACCGCGGCCTCGGCGAGCGCGGCGTCGAAGCGCCGCAGTTGCCGGCGCATCTCCTCGTGAAAGACCAGGAGCTTGAGGCCGAAGCTGGTGGGCTCGGCGTGGATGCCGTGGGTCCGGCCGATGCAGGGCGTGTCCTGGAACTCCAGGGCACGGGCGCGCAGCGCCTCGGACACGCGCTCGATGCCCTCGCGTAGCAACCTTCCCGCGTCGCGGATCTGCAGCGCCATCGCGGTATCCAGCACGTCGCTGGAGGTCATCCCGTAGTGGATCCAGCGCGAATCTGGCCCGACGTTCTCCGCCAGCGCGGTGAGAAAAGCGATCACGTCGTGGCGGACCTCGGCTTCGATCTCGGCCACACGCTCCGGCTCCACGGCGGCCTTGGCGCGAATGGTGTCCAGCGCCTCCCGGGGCAGTAGCCCGCGCTCGGCTTGCACCTCGCAGACCGCGAGTTCCACCTCAAGCCAGCGGCGGTAGCGGCCGTCATCGGACCAGATATCCGCCATCTCGGCACGCGAATAGCGATCGATCACACGTTCACCCGCAAGTAGACGTAGAAGAGCATGAGATAGTACATGCCCGGGATGCCCAGCAGGGAGGCATCGATGCGGTCGAGAATACCGCCCATCCCGGGCAACAGGGAGCCCGCGTCCTTGACCTGGGCGTCCCGCTTGAGCAGGGATTCCACCAGGTCGCCCGCCATGCCGAGCCCCGACACCACCAGCCCAAAGAGCCCGGCGGCCGCCCACGAGAGCCCCTGGGAGAGTTCCGGCCAGGCAAAGTCGAAGAGCAGTTTGGTCGCGAGCGCCCCCAACGTCCCGGCCAACAACCCCCCCGCCGCGCCTTCCAGCGTCTTGCTCGGGCTGATGGCGGGCGCCAGCTTGCGGTTCCCGTAGGCACGCCCCGCGAAGTAGGCGCCGGTGTCGCAGAGCCCCACCGCCACCAGCGTGAAGACGAGCAGGAAGGCGCCACTGTCCGGCGCGAAGTGCAGACGCTGGGCGGCCGCCTCCCCGTAGCGCTCCACCACCTGCACGTGAAAATTCCGCAGCACGACGGCGTGGGAGAGCAACCAGCCCACGTAGAAGACGCCGAAGAAAGTGCCCGAGATGCTCGCCAGGGCATCCGCGATCCGCCGGCGGCGCAACTGCGCGAGCATCACGGCGAGCAGCGTCATCGTCATCAGCACGGTGGCGTGATACTCGTTGCCCAGGTAGGCGACCACGGGGAG
This sequence comes from Myxococcales bacterium, assembly GCA_013215615.1. Taxonomy (GTDB): domain Bacteria; phylum Myxococcota_A; class UBA9160; order UBA9160; family SMWR01; genus JABSQX01. The sequence continues at coordinate 17,575 of JABSQX010000124.1, forward strand.
CGCCCCTCCTGCCACCAACCCGAAGCCCACGATCGGCTGGGCGCCCTTGTCCTCGATGAGCCCGTAGAATTCGCGCTGGCCGAGCAAGATTACGACGATCACCAGACCCAGCACCCAGAGCCCTCCCTGGGCGATGGCGTAGAGCACCGGCGGGATCAACACCGCGGCGGTGGCGAGTCGCGCGATCAGATCGCCCCGCGGCGGCTTCTCGGGCGGCAGGGGAGTCGCCGGGCGCGGGTGGAGGGGCGGCGTGTCCGGGGCAGCCAGATCGCTCATTGCTCCGCGGTCCTCGAGGCCACGCCGGTGTGGCCGAAGCCCCCGCTGCCGCGCTCGCTGGCGGGCAGTTCCGCGACCTCCCGAAGCTCCGCGTGTGCCACCCGCGCGATCACCAGCTGTGCGATGCGATCCCCCCGGCGGATCGCGAAAGGCTCGCTGCCCGCGTTCATCAGGATCACCCGCAGCTCTCCCCGGTAATCGGAATCGACGGTCCCGGGCGCGTTGGGGAGCAGGATGCCATGGCGCAGCGCCAGCCCGCTGCGCGCACGGATCTGCCCCTCGCAGCCCGGCGGCAGCGCGATCGCGAGGCCGGTGGGCACGAGTTCGCGCTGGCCCGGGGCCAGCACGAGTTCGTCATCCACCGCCGCGTGCAGGTCGAAGCCCGAGGCCCCCGGCGTGGCGCGCCGGGGCAGGGGGAGATCAGCGGCGCCGGGCAACCGGCGGATCAGCACCGAGACGCTCACCCCAGCAGGCTCCATGCGCGATCAGGCGTCCGCCTCCGCCAGGGCATCCACCAGCGCCTCCTTGCGAGACAGGCGGATTCGTCCGGTGGGGTCGATCTCGATGCACTTGGCGAGCACCTCGTCGCCTTCCTGTAGCACGTCGGTGACCTTCTCCACGCGGCCTTCGGCGAGATGGCTGATGTGGATCAAGCCGTCGGTGCCCGGGAAGATCTCCACGAAGGCCCCGAAGTCGGTGATGCGCTTGACCTTGCCGAGGTAGATCCGCTCCAGCTCCGCCTCCTGGGTGAGGTCCTGGACCATGGTGACGGCGCGGTTGAGCGCCTCGGTGTCCGGTGAGAAGATGGTGACCATCCCCGTATCGCCGACATCCAACTTGGTATTGGTGGTTTCCTGGATGGCGCGGATCACCTTGCCGCCGGGCCCGATGACGTCGCGGATGCGATCGGGCTTGATGTGGATCACCTCGACGCGCGGCGCGTAGCGCGAGAGTTCCGCGCGGGGCTTGAAGTCCTCGAAGTCTCCCGAGGTCTCCTTCTCCATGCAGTCGAGGATGTGGAGCCGGCCCTCCCGGGCCTGGGCGAGCGCCCGCTCCATCACCGCCCAGTCGACGGCGCGGATCTTGATGTCCATCTGCAGCGCCGTGATGCCCTCCCGAGTTCCGGCGACCTTGAAGTCCATGTCGCCCAGGTGGTCCTCGTCTCCCAGGATATCGGAGAGGATCGCGACCTTGTCGCCCTCCTCGATCAGGCCCATGGCGATGCCCGCCACCGGCGCCCGCAGGGGCACGCCGGCGTCCATCATGGAGAGCGTGGCGCCGCAAATCGTCGCCATCGACGAGGAGCCGTTGGACTCCAGGACTTCCGAGACCAGGCGGATCGTGTAGGGGAAGTCCTCGAGATCCGGCAGCACCGTCTGCAGGGAACGCTCCGCGAGGTTCCCGTGGCCGACCTCGCGGCGCCCCGGCCCACGCTGCATGCGCGCCTCGCCCACCGAGAAGGGCGGGAAGTTGTAGTGGAGGTAGAAGGGCTTGCTGGTGCGGCTGGTGAGCGCGTCAATGGTCTGCTCATCGTACTTTCCCCCCAGCGTCGTGAAGACCATGGCCTGGGTTTCGCCCCGGGTGAAGACCGCGACACCGTGCGGCCGCGGCACCGTACGGACCTCGCAGGCAATCGGCCGGATGTCCGCCGACCCGCGCCCGTCGATTCGCTCTCCCACGTCCACGATACGCTTTCGTATCAGCTCCGAACGCAGATCGTGGAGCACGTGCTTGACGTCGCCGCTGAGATCCCGAAGGCCCCGCTGTCGATCCTCCACCGCAGCCAGTGTATCCAGCTGTGCGGGCGCACTGCGGTAGGCGCCCTCGAACTCCTGCACCACGGAATCGTCGATTTCCTTCAACGCCGCGTAGCGCTCGTGCTTGACGCGGATCTGCACGGCTTCGGCGAGTCGCGCCTCGGCCTTCTCGCGCACCTTCGCCTCCACCTCGGAGCGGTCGCGTGGCGCGGGCATCTGGAGCTTCGGAACGCCTACCCGATCTTGCAGTTCCTGTTGGGCGTCGATGGTGTGAACGATTTCGGCGTGGGCGAGCTTCAGGGCCTCGAGGATGTCCTCCTCGAGCGCATCATTGGCGCCCCCCTCCACCATCACCAAGGCGCCGCGACTCCCCGCGACCACCAGGTCCAGGTTGGCCTCTTCCTGCTGCTCGGGGCTCGGATTGATGACGAAGAGATCGTCCACCCGGCCCACCCGCACCGCGCCAATGGGCCCGAGGAAGGGGATCTGCGAGATGCTGAGAGCCGCCGAGGCCCCTACGAAGGCCGGGATGTCCGGGGCGTTCTCCCCGTCCGCGGACAACACCGTTGCGATGATCTGGGTCTCGTCGTTGTAGCCCTCTTCGAAGAGCGGACGAATCGACCGGTCGATGAAGCGCGAGACCAATACCTCGCGATCCGAAAGGCGACCCTCTCGCTTGAAGAAGCCGCCGGGAATCTTGCCCGCCGCCGAGGTCTTCTCCACGAAATCCACCACCAGTGGGAAGAAGTCGATGCCCGGGCGGGGCTTGGCGCGGGCAGCGGTGACCAGCACCACCGTCTCGCCATAGGTGACCAGTGCAGCACCTGCCGCCTGCTTCGCGAGCCGCCCCGTCTCGATGGACAGGGGCCGACCGCCAAAGGCGAACTCCACGCTCTCCGGCTTGAACCAATAAGAAGCCATTTTCTCTCTCCTGTGCCTGCGCGCCCCAAGCGCCGACCGGCCCCTTCTCGGGGACGGAACTGCGCGGGACCCGCGGTCTCGTGGCTGCGCCACGTTTGGGGACGCCGGAGAGAGTCGCTGTGGAATGCGGAATCAGTGATGCGCGAAGCGTCGATCGGCTTCGCGTATTACGGACTCCCGCATTCCACGACGGTGCAATTCCCCGTCATCCGCTGTGTTCGAGGAGCCCTTTTCTCCTGGACTCCACATCGCTGTGACCCCGCTCCCCATGAGCGGGCCCACACTGCTGCGCCTAACGGCGCAGCCCCAGGCGCTGGATCAACGCCTGGTATCGCTCGGGTTCTGTTCGCCTCATGTACTTGAGGAGCCGCCGACGCCTGCTCACGAGTATGAGCAGCCCTCGCCGGGAATGGTGGTCCTTGCCGTGCAGCTTGAAGTGCTCGGCGAGACCGTTGATGCGCTCCGTGAGCAGCGCGATTTGCACGTCCGAGGAACCGGTGTCCGCCGCGTGCGTTCCAAAGGCCTCCGCGGTCTGCTTCTTGAGCGCGCTCGAGATCAACGCGGCCCCCGGGAATGCCCCATCGACCTCGTCCCTCCCACGCCACGCACCCCGATCATCTCACACCGACCCTTCATCCAGATTTCCCGTCTTCGTACCGTATCGATCGCTTCGGCAGAACGCCGGGCTCAGCCCAGCGGGCCAAAATCCTTTGCCCGCGTGGAGTCCCGCGAGCCGTTGCCCGACGCGCGACACCCCGCATCCCCGCCGGGACCAGAGTCTGACAGAGGCGTGCCCCCCCTGCAAACCAACCCGGAGCGCACCCCTCCTGCCCGAAACGGCCTCAAGTTTCCCGGGGCAGGATGCGCAGCGGCTTGAGGCGCCGCCCCGGCCGCAGTTCCACGATGCCTACGATGCGGCCTCCCCCGTCGTGGGCGACCATTCGAGTCCCCGGAGGGACCGGTGGGCCTTGGGCGTCGAGTTGGAGTCCCCTCTCCGCCTGGGCGACCTCGTGGGCCGTCAGGTGGAGCGCGGGAAGCCCCAATACGACGAGCGGAGACAGCAGCCGGCGGTCGATCTCGCCGCGCTCGGCGTCGCGCGCGAGTTGTTCCGGGGTCAGGGCTTGTTCGATACGGAAGGGCCCGCTGCGCGTGCGACGCAGATCGGCGAGGTGGGCGCCGCAGCCCAGTTGCGCCCCGACATCCGAAGCCAGCACCCGCACGTAGGTGCCCCCCGTACACTCCACCTCGATCTCGAGCAGGGGCGGTGCGTACTTGCGCATCTCGAAGCGCTGTACCGTCACGCACTTCGGCTCGCGCTCTACCTCGAGGCCCTTGCGGGCCAGCTTGTGGAGCGGCACCCCGCCCACCTTGACCGCGCTGTACATCGGCGGCACTTGCTGGATCTCGCCCTCGAAATTCGCCAGCACCTCGCGAATGCGGTCCTCGTCGGGGGCAGGCCCGTCGTAGGTGCGGAGAATGCGCCCCTCGGCGTCGAGGGTGTCGGTCTCCACGCCGAGGCGGAACGAGCCCGCGTAAGTCTTGTCGCTCTCCTGGACGAAGTTGATGAGCTTGGTGGCCCCGCGCACCGCCAGCGGAAGCACGCCGGTAGCCGCCGGGTCGAGGGTTCCCAGGTGTCCCACGCGCCGGGTGCCCAGCCAGCCCCGAGCGGCGTCCACCACGTCGTGGGACGTCCAGCCAGGAGGCTTGTCGACAACCAGGAAACCCGCGGGTCCCGGATCCTCGCGCCGCCCTCTACGTCTCCTCGCCATCCCCCTCACCCCGCTCCAACACGTCCCGCTCACCCTCGAGATCCGCCCCACCCGTTCCCGCAACGCCGAGATCCCGGATTGCGGCCAGCGTCTGGGTACCCAGGGCGAGGGAGGGATCGTAGCGAAATCGCAGCTCGGGCATGCGCCGGAGCTGCAGCGCCCCGGCAGCGCGGCGGCGCAGGAAGGGCGCCGCGCTCTGCAGTCCTGCGTCGATGTCCGCCACATCCCCCGTCTGTGCGCTCTCCAGCACGCTGTAGTGAACCCGTGCGTTGCTGAGATCCGGCGCCACGTCCACGCGCGTGAGGGTCACCATTCGCACCCGGGGGTCACTGACTTCTTCGAGCAGGAGCCGCGCCAACTCACCCCGCAGCTGAGACGCGATCTTTTCGGTACGCCGACTCATGTCAGAACTCCGAGCCCCCGCCAGCCGGCCATGCGTCGACCTCGTGGAGCGGCAGTTCGATCACCTCGACATCCACGTGGCGTAACTCCGCGAGGTGCATGGATTCCACGAACTCCGATGCCCGATCGAGCACCCGGCGCACGCTCACCGCGTCCGAGCCTACGGCGGCGAGGCCCAACACCGCGATCTGCCACTTGTCCTGAGCGTCGACCTCCGCCACGGCCACGTTGAAGCGATTCCGCAGGCGGCGGCTGATGGAGCGCAGCACCCCGCGCTTTTCTTTGAGTGAGCGGCAGCCATGGATGTGGAGTTCGATGACCGACGCGGCGACGACCATCAGAGGGTGGCGGGCTCCTCCTCGATCGAGAAGACCTCGATGACGTCCCCTACCTTGACGTCGTTGTAGCCCTCGATCCCGATCCCGCACTCGAAGCCCGATGCCACCTCCCGAACGTCATCCTTGAAGCGCTTCAGCGAGCCGACTCGGCCGGTGTAAATCTGGACTCCGTCGCGCACCAGCCGACATTCGGCGTTGCGCTGGACGTTCCCCTCCGTCACGTAGGAGCCCGCGATCGTGCCGATACGCGGCACCATGAAGGTCTCCCGGACCTCGGCCTGTCCCAGGACCTGCTCGCGCACCGTGGGCGGCAACAGGCCCTCCATGGCGAGTTTCACGTCATCCACGACGTCGTAGATCACCTGGTAGGTCCGGATCTCCACTCCCTGGCTCTCCGCGGATCTTCGGGCCGCCGACTCGGGGCGCACGTGGAAGGCCACCACGATGGCCCCGCTGGCGCGGGCCAGCATCACGTCGGAGTCGTTGACGGCACCGACGCCGGCCAGCAACACGTCGAGCTTGACTGCGTCCGTCGAGAGCTTGATGAGCGTCTCCCGCAGTGCCTCCACGGACCCCTGGGTATCGGCCTTGATGACGACGGGAAGTTCCTTGACCCCGCCGCCCTCACCCTGGGCGAAGATCTCCTCCAGCGAGAGCCTGGGGCGTCCTGCGCTCCGGCCGGACTCGTTGCGCTGCCGGTCCTCGCGATGTTCGACGATCTCCTTGGCAGCCCGCTCGGTCTCCACCACCGCAAAGGCATCGCCGGCGGAGGGCACGCCCGACAGCCCGGTGACCTGCACCGGGACCGCGGGGCCAGCCTCCCGGAGACGACGATCGTTCTCATCCTCCATCGAGCGGACGCGTCCCGATGCCGTGCCGGAGACCATGACGTCCCCGACCCGGAGCGTGCCGCGCTGCACCAGGACGGTGGCCAGCGAGCCACGTCCCCGGTCGAGTTTCGCTTCGAGCACGAAGCCCTCCGCCCGGCGATCCTCCGCCTCGGCGAGTTCGAGCAACTCCGCTTGGAGATGGACCATCTCGAGCAGTTTGTCGAGGTTGGTGCCTTGGGTGGCGGAAACGTCCACGCAGATGGTCTCGCCCCCGAACTCCTCGGGCACCAGGCCGTGTTCCATCAGGCGCTGCCGGGTCATCTTCGGATCCGCGTTGGGAAGATCGCATTTGTTGACCGCCACCACGATGGGGACCTCGGCCGCCCTGGAGTGTTCGATGGCTTCAACGGTCTGCGGCATGATTCCATCGGTGGCCGCTACCACCAGGATCACGATGTCCGTCACCTTCGCACCACGAGCGCGCATCTCGGTGAAGGCCGCGTGGCCGGGTGTGTCGATGAAGGTGAGCTGCCTGTCTCCGACCTTGGTGCGGTAGGCGCCGATGTGCTGGGTGATGCCGCCCGACTCGCTGTCCACCACGTTGGTGTTGCGGATGGCATCGAGCAGCGAGGTCTTCCCGTGGTCCACGTGGCCCATCACGGTGATGACCGGCGGCCGCGGCACGCGCGCTCCGCCCACCTCCCCGGCATCGCCCGTGGAGATGTACTGGCTCTCGTCGAAGCCGACGTCCTGCACCTCGTAGTCGAACTCGGCCGCCACGCCACGGGCCGTCTCCATGTCCACGCTCTGGTTGATCGCCACCATGGTTCCCAGGGCCATGAGTCGACGCTGCACCTCCGGGGCCTTGGCGCCCAACGATCGCGCCAGGTCGGCGACGGAGATCGTGCCGTCCACCCGTACCACGCGACGGACGTCGAGTGCCGGTTTCGCGGCGGCCGGCCGGCTCAGCGCATCTCGTCGCTTGCGGCGAGGCGAAGTCGCGGTGCGGGGATCGATGGTGACCTGTCGGCGCTGGTGGGCCCGGCCCGTGGCCTGCCGGGCCAGGCTCTCCTGCTCTCGCAGGTTCACGACTTCGCGAACGAGTTTGCGCGGACCGGCGCCCTTCCGATCGGCTCCCGCGGGACCGCCACTGCGGGAGGGGCCCGGAGTCTCGGAAGCCTGTTTCCTCCCGCTCCTCTTGTCGGCCTCGGCGGAGTCCTTCGCCTCCTTGGCGGCGATCGGCCCCGCGGCCGGTTCCTCGAGACTCTCCGGCGCGGGGGCTGCCGGCTCCTCGACCGGGGCCTCCTCGATCTCCAATTCCGCGGCCGCCGCATCGACGACTGCCG
>JABSQX010000124.1:25223-43026 GCA_013215615.1 Myxococcales bacterium
GGCCAACCTCGGCGGGGGGGGCCACCTCGGGCTCGGGGACCGGATCGGGCTCGGGTCGCTTACGGCGTCGAATTACGGCGGCACCGGAGCCGCGCTGCACGCGCTGCTCGGTCACGACCTTCTTCTCACGGCCGCCGCCGAGCTTCTGACGCAACTCCGCAGCGACGTCTTCGTCCAGCGACGCCATGGCATTGCGGAGTTCGATCCCCGCCGAGGCCGCCCTGTCGACGATCTCGTTGCGATCGATCCCCAGTTCTTCCGCCAGCTTGTACGCCCTGATCTTTGCCATTCCGCCGTTCTCGATGCGCGCTTTACTACGCGGAGTCGTCCGCCTGGGTCGTTTCTCCATCTGCCGGAGCCACAGGAGCTTCCTCGGTCTCTGCAGCACGCGACGCCTCTGCCTCGGCGAGCCGTGCGGCCTCCGCCTCACGCTCCGCCTCGAGCTTCGCAGCCGCCTCCGCCTCGGTCTTGCGCTCGGCGAGTTCGGCTGCGCGCTGCTTGATGGCCGCCGCCCCTTCTGCTTCCACTCCCGGCAACTGCTCGAGCATCTCTGCATCGGTGGCCGCCAGGTCTTCCAGCGAGGTGATGCCCTCCTGGAGCAGGAAATCCGCTTCCGCCTCGCCGCAACCCTCGACGGCCGAAACCGCGTCCGCGAGCCAGAGGGCGAGCTCCTGCATCTTGGACTCGCTCTTGATGTCGATCTGCCAGCCAGTCAACTGAACCGCGAGGCGCACGTTCTGGCCCTTTCGACCGATGGCCAGGGAGAGCTGATCGTCGGGAACGATCACGTCCATCGACTGCGCCCCGTCGTCGATGATGACCTTCGAAACGATTGCAGGCGCCAGCGCGGCACAAACGTAGCGCGCCGGGTCCGGGCTCCAGGGAACGATGTCGATCCGCTCCCCCCGCAATTCCTGCACCACGGCCTGAACGCGACTGCCCTTCATGCCCACGCAGGCCCCAACCGGGTCCACGTCGTTGTCACGAGACGCCACCGCCACCTTCGAGCGCCCGCCCGGCTCCCGTGCCGCGGCCTTGATGCTCACAATGCCCTCGTAGATCTCGGGGACCTCCTGGGCGAAGAGCTTGGTGAGTATTTCCATGCACGCGCGAGAGAGGATCAGCTGTGACCCCGTGGAGTTCTTGTTCACTTCGATCACATACGCGCGCAGCCGGTCGTTGGGGCGATAGATCTCCCTCGGCACCTGCTCCTTGAGGGGGAGCACTCCTTCCGTGCGCCCGAGGTCCACGATGATCGCCCCCTTCTCGAAGCGCCGGACGATGCCACTCACGATCTCGGACTGCCGGTCCTTGTATTCCTCGTAGACGTTGTCGCGTTCCGATTCGCGGATGCGCTGGATGATCACCTGTTTGGCGGTCTGGGCGAGGATGCGCCCGAATCCGGAGGTGTCCATCTTCACCCCGATCTCATCGCCGATCTCCGCATCGGGGTCGAACTCCTTGGAGGCGCCGATGGCAATCTGCATCGCGGGATCCGTGACCAGCTCGACCACCTCCCGGAACTCGAAAAGTTCGACTTCCCCGAGTTCCTCGTTGAAGCGCGCCTCGATCTCCGCCTCCAGGCCGCGTTCGCGGCGTGCAGCCTGCTTCATGGCCTCTTCGAGAGCCGAGATGATCTCCCTGGGATCGAGACCCTTGTCCTTGGCGACCTGGTCGATCTCGCGCTTCAAACCCAGCATGATCCCCTCTCCTCTCCGGCGGCGATCACCGCTCCCTGCCGCCGCATCAGCCGCGCGCCTCGCTCACGAAATCCGTGGCCGAAAAGTCGTAGACCGCGTTGGCGCGAGCGACCTCCGCGAAGGGAATCTCCATGCGAATCCCGTCTACGCGAAGGCCAGCGGTGTCTCCGTCGAAATCCTCGAGCAGCCCGCGAAAGCGTCGTCGTCCGTCCAGCGGGCGCCTCGTCTCGATCCGTACCTGCGAGCCGCGAGCGGACAGGAAATCCTTCTCACGCGCCAGCACGCGATCGAGGCCCGGCGAGGAAACCTCGAGGTTGTAGCGGCTCGGCACCGCATCCGCTGCGTCGAGATGGGTCTCGATCTCGCGCGAGACATCCGCACAATCGCCGATGGGAACCCGCCCGTCTCCCGCGAGCGTGTCGATGATGACGCGCAGCTGCCACGGCGGTCGCCCGCGTGTGACCACGACGTCTACGACTTCGAAGCCCGCGGCGTCCACCACGGGTTCGATCAAGCCTCCCAACTCGACGGGTATGTCCCGATACATCCGCATGATCCGGTCTCGCGCGCGCTGCCGCGGCGGGGCTCACGACCAGAAGGCCGCGGGCGAACTCCCGTCGAGGCCTCCGCCAGCCGGAGCGCTGCACGTCGTTGAATTCCTGATGTCGAAGTCTCCCAAGGTGAAATGGATCCGAACCAATCTTCGCCGCGCGATCCCGCCCAGAAACACAACGGGGCGGTCGCACCGCCCCGCAACGCAGACTCGCGCAGGCCCGCCGAGTCCGGCAGTCCTCCGCGCGTCGAACTCTAAGCCCGCGAAAAATAACAAAATTGGGCAGATCTGCAATCAGCGCCCCGGTGCGCCGGAAGGCACCTCGAGGCTCCCCACGAGGTCGGCCACGCGTGCCACGCCGCGCTCGAGCGCATAGCTCCGGATACCCGCTGCCACCCTGCCGGATACGCTCGGATCGAGGTAGTTGGCGGTCCCCACCTGCACCGCGGTGGCCCCGCAGAGCATGAACTTCAAGGCGTCTTCGGCGGTCGCGATACCGCCGATCCCGCAGATCGGGAGGGACACAGCGTGGTAAACCTGCCACACCATGCGCAGAGCAATTGGCAGGATCGCCGGTCCCGAGAGGCCTCCCAGAACGTTGGAGAGCACGGGACGGCCCCGCTCCACGTCTACGTCCATCGCCTGCACCGCGTTGATGAGGGAGACACCGTCGGCCCCTTCCGCCTCGCAGACCCGTGCCATTTCCGCGATGTCGGTCACGTTGGGAGAGAGCTTCACGAGCAAGGGCAGGCGCACGGCAGCACGCACGCGGGACACCAACTCGCCGAGTGCCCCGGGGTCCTGGCCGAACTCGATACCCCCGCTCTGCACGTGGGGGCAAGACGCGTTCAACTCCAGGCCGGCGATCCGCGAAGACTCCCCGAGCCTCCGCGCGACCTCCGCGTAACGCCCGATGTCCGTCTCGAAGATGCTGGCCAGTACGGTGACCTCGTCGGGCAGCGCGGGCAGCTTCTCGGAGAGGAAGGACTCCACGCCCACGTTCTCCAAGCTGATGGCGTTCAGCATTCCCGAGGCGGTCTCTGAAATGCGCGGCGGGGGATTCCCGAAGCGCGGTTTCAGGGTCAGGCTCTTCGCCACCAGGCCGCCGATCTCGCGCAGGTCGAGGAAGGCCGCGAACTCCGTGCCGTAGCCGAAGGTACCCGACGCCGTGAGCACCGGGTTACGCAGCTCGATCCCTGCCAGGTTCACCCGGGTGTCCACGGCACTCACGGCATGCCCTCCCAGGAGAGATCCGAGGCGGCAAACACCGGGCCCTCGCGACATACCAACGCGTAACCTCCGGCCCGCATCGGCGCCGCACAACCCAGGCAGACCCCGAAACCGCAGGCCATGGGGTTCTCGAGCGAGACCACGCAGGGCCGGCCTGCTGCTTCCGCGAGTTCGGCAACGCGGCGCATCATGGGCGTGGGCCCGCAACAATAGACACGGAAGGGCTCATCCTTGGCGAGCACATCCTCGAGAAGGTCCGTGACCCGCCCCTCCCTTCCCAGGCTGCCGTCCTCGGTGGAGACCCCCAGCGAGACCTCCAGCGTCTCGAAGTCGGAAAGTCCCATCAGATCCACCGCACTGCGCGCTCCCAACAGCACCCGGGGCATCGGGCCTGCCTGCTCCGCGCAGCGAGCGGCCAATTCGCGGATGGAAGCCACCCCGGTACCCCCCGCCACCAACAGCGCCTGCTCGCCGGCCCCGGGCACCTGGAAACCGCGGCCCAGCGGCCCCACCAGGCGCAGGCGCTGCCCGGGCAACGAGTCGGCGAGCAGAGCGGTACCACGGCCGTGACGCTTGAAGAGAATCTCGATCTCGCAGTCGTCCCCGCTGCGAGTTTCCCGATAGACCGCCATGGGCCGCGGTAGCAGCGGATCGCTTCGCATCACGCCGGAGAGCGCGCCGGGCGAGAGCATCACGAACTGTCCCGGATCGAAGCCGGGCCAGCCCGGCACGCGGATTACCAGTCGCTGGTTGCCGCCGCCCTCGTGCGTGAGCTGCAGCACTACACCTTCGCTCCTGGCCGGCGCGTTCCGCGGGCCCACGTGGGGGGCCCCCGCTTGCTCTCCCGCGTCGACCCGCTCAGCCACGCTCCACCTCGATCTCGTGGCTCTTGATCTTGCGCGAGAGGCTCTCGCGCGCGATGCCGATGACCTCCGCGGTACGAGTGATGTTCCAGCCGTTCTCGCTGAGCCTCGACACCAGGAAGTCGCGCTCGAAACCGCGCCGGGCGTCCCCGAGGCTTCGCACAGGCTCACTCGCCAAGGCGCCCGGCACCCGCATGGGCGTGGGGAGATCCGCAGCGTCGATCTCCGTACCCGGAGTCATGATCACCAGGCGTTCTACGAGGTTGCGGAGTTCCCGCACATTGCCCGGCCAATCGTGCGCGCACAGCCCTTCCATGGCCGCCGGGGTAAACGCCTTCGCGGGCAGCTGCGAGGCCTCGCAGCACTGCGCGACGAAGGTCCGAGCCAGTACGGGAATGTCCTCCCGCCGCTCGCGCAGGGAGGGCACCCGCAGCGGAATCACCGCCAGGCGATAGTAGAGGTCCTCGCGGAAACTTCCGCGCTGGATCTCCTGCTCGAGGATCTTGTTGGTCGCGGCGATCACGCGTACGTCGATGTTCAGGGTCTCGCCTCCTCCCACGCGCATGAAGGACTGCTCTTGCAGAATGCGCAGCACCTTGGCCTGCGTCATCAGGCTCATGTCCGCCACCTCGTCGAGGAAGATCGTGCCCCCGTGGGCGAGTTCGAACTGGCCTCGCTTGCGGCTGTGCGCTCCCGTAAAAGCCCCCTTCTCGTGGCCGAAGAGCTCCGACTCGATGAGTTCCTCGGGGATTGCCGCGCAGTTCACCGCCACGAAGGGGCCGGCGACCCGGCGGCTCTCCAGGTGCAGGCGTCGCGCCACCAATTCCTTCCCTGTGCCATTCTCGCCGGTGATCAACGCCCAGCCGTTGGTGGGAGCCGCGAGGCGAATCTGCTCGACCAGTGCGCTAATGGCCTCGGAGGAGCCCAGGATCTCCTGGGCGCGCAACGCTTGGATGCGTAAATCCCGGTTCTCTCGCGAGAGCCTGGACTGCTCGAGCGCGTGCTCCACGGTGAGCAGCACCTTGTCGATGGAAAGCGGCTTTTCGATGAAATCGTAGGCACCGTACTTCGTGGTCTTCACCGCGGTCTCGACGTTGCCGTGGCCGCTCATCATTACCACGGGCACTTCGCGCCAACGCGTTGCGATCTCCCGCAAAACCTCCACTCCGTCGCGTCCGGGCAGCGCGATGTCCAGCAACACCAGGTCCGGGAGTTCGTCTGCATCGATGGAAGCCAGGGCCTGCTCGCCCGAGGGAGCCGTCAGGGCTTCGAAACCCTCATCCTCCAGCACGCCCACCAGTGAGGTGCGAATGCCCTCCTCGTCGTCGACGATGAGAATGCGCGCCACCTATGCGCTCCCAGAGCCGGCGGCGAGCCCCACCATCGCAGGGGCCTGGCTCTCGGCGCTCGTCATGGGCAACTCCAGGACCATGCGCGTCCCGCGCGGACGGTTGGCGTGGACACGCAGGTAGCCGTGGTGATCGGCGACGATGCGCGACACGATCGCGAGCCCCAGACCGGTCCCACTCTCCTTGGTCGAGTAGTAGGGCTCGAAGATCCGGCGCCGGTCCTCCGGAGGAACGCCCGCGCCATTGTCCACGACCTCGACGCGCACGCTCTCGAGCGGAGGGTCGATGGCGCTCCGCAACAGGACCTCGGCTTGGCCCACGCCCGAGACCCCCTGCCCCGCCCGCGCAGCGCTGATCGCGTTGTCCAGCAGGTTCGCCAACGCGCGCCGAATCTGCTCGCGATCCACGTCCACCATCGGCAGCGCCGCGTCGAGATCCGCGCGCAGCGCCACCCCCGGCGTGCCCGCGTAACTCGACAGCAAGTCGCGGATGATTCGGTTCAGATCGTCGCGCTGGAGGTTGGCGGTGGGCAGGCGGGCGAAGTTCGAGAACTCGTTCACCAGCACCTTCAGGCCCTCCACGTGGCTGGTGATGGCGTCGAGGCACTCGTCGAAGATCCTGAGCTCGCGTGGATCTGCGGCCAGGCGATCCCGGAAACGACGCCGAATCCGCTGGGTGGAGAGCTGGATCGGGGTGAGGGGATTCTTGATTTCGTGGGCGATGCGCCGGGCCACCTCCCGCCAGGCCGACATGCGCTGCACCTTCATGAGTTGGCTGTAGTCGTCGAAGACCACCACCGATCCGAGCGATTTCCCGGATTCGTCGTCCATCGCGGTGAGCGTAACGAAGAAGGACTTGGCTTCGTCTCCCTCCGCGACCTGTACTTGGCGTTGAACGCTCTCCCCAGCGCCGCGCTGGATCTCCCCCACCAGGCTCCCGATAGCCTCCACGACCCCTCCTGCAGTCGCCACCTGCGGCAGGCTGCGACCTACCACCTGCGAGCCCAGGGAGATGCCCAGGTGGCGCTGGGCGGAGGGGTTGATGGTGCGGATGAGGCCCTCCGCGTCGAGGCTCACGACCCCAGCGCCCACCTTGCCGAGGACGATCTCCATGTAGCGCCGGCGCCGCTCGAGTTGGGTCGACGAGCGCTCGATGTCCGCGCGCGCCGAGCGCAAGTCCGCCAGCATCTGGTTGAAGGAATCCACGAGCAGCCCCACCTCGTCATCGCTGCTTGCCGTCACGCGGACATCGAGGTTGCCCCGGGCGACCTGGACGGTTCCCTCGGCCAATTCGGCGATGGGGCCCGTCACCCCCTTGGCCAGGCGGAACCCCATCCACAGAGCGAGCATCAATACCAGCGCGAAGGCCAGTACGAGCTCGAGGAGATAGGCGCCGCGGATCTGGCCCGCAGTAGGCTGAAGATCGCGGTACTCGTCGAGGGTGGCGCGGATGCTCGCGACCTTCCGCGCCTGGGAGAAGGGGATCAGCGCGTTCACCACCACGACGCCCACGACGTCTTCGGGGCGAAACGAGGAGGCGATGGGCACAGCCGCCCGGATCACGTCGCCCCCCCCCACCTCGCTCACCCTCCAGTTGGCGCCACCCATCAGGGCGGACTGGACGAGGTCGCTCTCCCGGTGTGAGAAGTTTGCCGCCGGGATCTCCGGGTTGATGGCGCTGACCAACTCTTCTCCGGTGCCGCTGAAGACCTCCACCACCCCGAGGTTGAACTCGCGCTGTCGCTCCACGACGAAGCGCTCCAGTTCGGAAAGACGATCCTCCCGGAGCAACTTCTCCCGGGTGATGGTCGAGGCGATCCGCCGGGCGAAGAAGTCGGCACTGCGCGCGGTGGACTCGTAATAGCTCTCCGCAACCTCGCCGCTCTCCTCCAATGCCTGGTCCACCTGCACGCTGAACCACTTGTCGATGGACTGGGTGACGAAGAAGACCGACACCACGAAGAAGCCCGATGTCGTCAGCAGGGCAATCAGTACGAAGGCAGATACGAACTTGAGATTCAACCGCGAGCCCAGAATCCCACGTCGGCGCTCACCCACCAGCTTCCAGAAGTTGCGCGTCACCAGGAAACCGAGCACCAGGATCAGGATCACGGTGACGGCGTTGAGGAAGAGGAAGAGCCCGGAATCCAGGCGATCCCGCGTCCAGTCCACTCCGGCAGGAAGCGCTACCAGGGCGCCCACCACCATCAACGCGATCCACGCCTCGCGCCGCCGGCGGCGGCGCTCGGAAGCGGTCAGCGGAGCAACGCTCCGCGCCCCGGAAGGCGACTCGCCGGACCGGCTTCGCTTCGTGTCCTCGGGCAAACTCGGTATCCCCCGGCTGCGGGGCCGGGCCCGAGGCTACCAGACCCCCGAGCCGTCAAGAGCCGACCCGGTCCCGGCGCTCGGGGCGAGCGCTCCGCGGAGCCCGCGCACGTCCTCGCGCCGCGCCGAGCCCTGCTCTCAAGTACCCGCGAAAACTAGTGAAAGCGATGCCGGGGAGCAACCGCGAGGTGCTCCGCGAAGGCTCGGCTTCAGGGCAACGCGGCACTCGCAAACCAGTGAGGCGCCGCCGCCTCGGGGCCGAGGATCTCCCAGGCAGCCGGCTCGGCGAGAAGTGCCCGGACCAGTTGGTGATGGAGTGCGTGACCCCCCCGCTCGACACGGACGTGTCCCCGCAGCGCGGTTCCCAGCAAGGCCAAGTCGCCAAGCAGATCCAGCGCCTTGTGGCGTACGAACTCGTCCTCGAAGCGCAGCCCTTCCGGGTTCAGCACCCCTTCTTCGTCGAGCACGACGGCGTTCTTCAAGGAGCCCCCATGGGCGAGACCCCGCACCCAGAGTTCCTCGACCTCGCGCAGGAAGCCGAAGGTGCGCGCAGCGGCTAGTTCACGTTCGAAGTAATCGGCCGTCACGGAACTCACCTCGAGCGACTGACGCCGGATCTTCGGATGCTCGTAGTCCACCGCGTAGCTCAGGCGCAGACAGGGAGCCGGCTCGATCGAGATGCGTCGCGCGCCCTCGCGCAGCGAGACGGCGCGCTTGACGCGTAGGGTCGTGCGCGGTTCGCGTTGCGCGAACAGGCCCGCGGAGCGCAGCAGGAAAACGAAGGGGGCCGCACTGCCGTCCATGGCCGGGAGTTCGGCGGCATCGACCTCGACGCGCGCGTTGTCGATCCCCAGGGCGTAGAAGGCAGCGAGCAGATGCTCCACGGTGGACAACGTCACCCCCGCCCGACCCAGCGAGGTCGAGAAGGAACTCGATACGACGCGGGCTACCCGCGCCGGGATCTCCACGGGATCACCCAGATCCGTACGCACGAATACGATGCCGGTTCCCGCTCGCGCCGGATACACGGACAGCTGGACCGGCACCCCCGTGTGCAGGCCAGTTCCCGTGCACGAGACCTTTTCCGTGATGGTGTTCTGGTTCAAGACCACACCTCCCCGTTGGATCCGGACGGACCCAACGCCCTCCGCGCGGACATCCTCCACACCCCCGGCCCAAAGTCCATCCCGTCCATCCGCAACTCGGGCCGACGAATACGGACGCAAGCTTTGTGCCAGCTCAGCATGAAACGATCCAACCACCGAGATATGCAGCGGAATTCCAACGACGCTCGACTTCCACCTAGCGCCGTCCCGAGGTGGAACGGTCCATTTCCGTGACTCGAAGATCACGGTGTGTACGAAATCGTCACGCTGGAGGACGTGCAGATCGCCCTCAACCCATCGCCCGCAGCGCCTCCAGAACCTCGACTGCCGACTGGAAGCGCGCGGCCGGATCCTTGCGGAGACAGCGAGAGATGATCTCGCAGAGTTCGGCGGGAAGATCCTGGCGCCGCTCGGCGGGATCCGGTGGCGCCGTATGCACGTGGTGATACGCGATGTCGCCGCTGGTGAAGGGGGGGCTGCCCGTGGCCATCTCGAAGGCCGCGACGCCCAGGGAATAGAGGTCGCTGCGATGGTCGACGCACTCTCCGCGCGTCTGCTCCGGACTCATGTAGTACGGAGTGCCAGAGACCACCGTACTCTGGTTGCGGGCCTCCTCCTGCCATTTCGCCAAGCCGAAGTCCATCAATTTCGCGCTCCGCTCACGGGTCCACATGATGTTCGCGGTCTTGACGTCGAGGTGCACCAGCTTTCGCTCGTGCGCGTAGGCGAGCCCCTGCGCGATATGGCCGAGCACCTCCAGAATCCCGCGCGACGCGATCGGGCCCCGCTTCCGGATGATTTCCCGCAGTGTGCTCCCGTCCACATACTCCATCGCGATATATGCGCGGCCCTGTTCCTGGCCGGCGTCGTAGACCGTCACGATGTGAGGGTGGTTGAGCTGAGCGGCGCTCTTCGCCTCTCGCAGCAGGTTGCGCAGCGCCCGGGGGTTCGCGCCCAGCGACTCGGGCAACACCTTGAGCGCGACCACACGATCGAGCCGCGTGTCCCGCGCCCGGTAGACGATTCCCATGCCACCGCGCCCGAGCGTCGCCTCCACCACGTAACGGGGAGACTCTTCGGCGGCGCGGCCCGCTGCGGGCTCGGCCTCCGGGGCCGAGTGCTCGTGGCGGCAGCGCTCGCGTCCCTGACTCGCCTCTTCGAGCAGATAGTCGAAGGCCAGGATCTTTTCGTACAGGAGCCCGGCCCGGCGTCGCTCGCCGTTGACCTCGTGGGCGGCCGCAAGACTGCAAAAGGCGCGAACCGTCTCCGCATCGATTTCGCGCGCGGCGAGCACCTCCCGCAGCTTCGCGATGGCCAGCGGAGCTTCGCCCCGAGCACAGAAGATCTCCCCGAGCCGGGCCGCGGCCGTCACGAAGTCGGAGTGGCCGGGAGGGACGTGTTGTAGGGCAGCCACGGCCTGCGGCTCGCGTCCAGCGGCCCGGTGCATCTCTCCGGCTCGCAAGAACTCCCCGCCGAGTTCGAGCATCTCGACCTCGCGCTGGGCGTCACCGAGCCCCGCGAAGCACTCCGCGGCTTCCGCGTAGCGCTCGGCCCGGGCGAAGTTCTCTGCAGCCCGTTTCTCGTCGCCAACGGCCGCAAAGATCTCGGCGGCCTGCGCGCAGAAGCCTGAGCGCTCGTAGCACTCCGCGGCGCGCTCGTCTCGACCTACAGCGCGGTGGAGTTCCGCGGCTTCCAGCCACTCATCAGCGCGCTCGAACTCAACGGCTGCGGCCGCCGGGTCGCCATGGTCGCGCAGCTGCTCGGCGCGCAGCCGGCATGCCTCTCGCTCGCGTCCCAGCGATTCCAGGATGTCCGCGGCGCGCTCTGGATCCCGGGCGCGGAGGAAGAGTTCCGCTGCGCGCTCGAGCGCGCCGTGCGCGAGCGCCAGCTGCGCGGCCTCGCTGAACAGGCCCCCATCCGCGAGCACAGACTCCGCGCGTTCCTGCAGGCCGGCTCGAACGAAGAGTTGTCCGCAGCTATGCACGAGCTTCTCGTATGCGCCCCGCGCTCCCCCCTCGCGCCGGGAGCCCCGAACCTCCTCGGCGAGCAGCCGCTCGAGTTGTACGGCTGCACGTTCCCATTCCTCGCAGCGCGCGTACGCTTGGGCCGCTTGACGGTGAAACTCCGCCTTCTCGTAGTGCTCCGCGGCCAGGCGCAGCTCGCCGGCCTGCTCGTACATGCTGGCCGCCTGGCTGGGGTTGTCCGCCTCGCTGTACACCTGGGCAGCGCGCGCGTGGGCGCCGTGGCGCTCGAAGAGAGCGGCCGCGGCGTCCGTGCAGCCGGCTTGCGCGTAGAGTTCGGCGGCCTCGAGAAAGCAGTTCTGATCGTGCCGCACCTCGGCGGCCCGCTCGACCGCACCGGCGTCCAGGAAGTGCTGGACGGCTTCGTCGAGCAGCCCGTGCGAGATGCAGAGAGAAGCCGCGCCCAGGGGGTCGCCTCGACGCGCCAGCGCTTTCGCCCGACCGCGCAGCCGGCGTAGGCTGCGGGGATTTGCTGAATCGGGGTCCGCGCTCGGTTCCTCGGGCAGCCGGTTGCGGGACGGTGCCAGGGCCCAGCAGAGCAGCAACAAGCCCAAGGGCGCCAGTGCGAAGACCCGCGGATCCTCGGTCACCGTACGCAACATCACATAACCGGACGGCAACTCCGGGAAGCGGCGAGCCAGTTCGAGCAACGCGTCGCGCAGCAGGCGCCGGGCGGCCTGGCCGGCCGGATGCGAGGGCCAGAGGGAGGCCACCCCCAGCACGCCTCCCAGCGCGCCGAGCGCCAGAGCGGGAAGCGCGCAGGCCCTCCTGAACACACGCCCCACCAGCCGTACCTCCCCAACGCCGGAAGCTCCCGGAACGGCTCTCGTATCGGCAGATGGCGCTCTCGCGTTGAGGAGCAGGAAATGGCTCCCCTGCGACCTCAGAGCATGTCCAACTGACTCCTCGGAGTAACGCGATCCGCGTCCGGAAGCCCCAGGTGCGCACGGGCGAGGCGCGTGGACACGCGGCCGCGCGGGGTACGGGCTAGGAAGCCCTTGTGGATCAAGAAGGGTTCCACCACGTCCTCGAGCGTACCCTTGTCCTCCCCTACTGCGGCGGCCAGTGTCTCGAGGCCTACGGGACCGCCGTCGAAGCGCTCCACCAGCGCCTGAAGGAACATGCGGTCCAGCCGGTCGAAGCCGGCGTCGTCCACGTCCAGCCGCTCCAGGGCGTGTCGAGCCAGCTCACAGCTGACACGCTTGTCCGCGCCCGCGTCCACCTCCGCGAAATCGCGCACTCGTCGCAGCAGGCGGTTCGCGATGCGCGGAGTCCCACGCGAGCGACGGGCGATCTCGCCCATTGCGCCCGCGTCCACAGAGATTCCCAGAACACGCGCGCTCCGCGCCAGGATGCGCTCCAGGTCCTCGGCGGGGTAGTACTCGAGGCGCGCCGTCCAGCCGAAGCGATCTCGCAACGGTGACGTGAGCAGGCCCGCCCGGGTGGTGGCGCCGACCAACGTGAAGCGCGGGAGATCCAGGCGAATCGAGTGGGCGCCCGGCCCTTGGCCGATCATCAGGTCGAGCTGGAAGTCCTCCATCGCGGGGTAGAGGATCTCCTCCACGCTGGGAGGCAAGCGATGGATCTCGTCGATGAAGAGCACGTCTCCGTGCTCGAGGTTCGAGAGCAGCGCCGCCAGGTCCCCGGCCCGCTCGATGGTAGGACCGCTCGTGGTCCGAAGAGGCGCACCCATCTCCTGGGCCACCACGCCGGCGAGGGAGGTCTTGCCGAGCCCCGGCGGTCCGTGGAACAGCACGTGGTCCAGCGACTCGTCGCGCTCCTGCGCGGCACGCACGAAGACGGAGAGGTTCTCCCGAATACGGTCCTGACCCACCATCTCCTCGAGGGATGCAGGGCGCAGGCGCTCCTCGAGCTTCACCTCTTCGGGCAGCCGCTGGGCGCTGATGGGATCGCGCGTGTGCTCGCTCATCGCGCCAAGCGCCTCAATGCGGAACGCACGAGCGACTCCACCCCTGCATCCTCCACCTCCGCCTCTGCGGCATTCAGCACCTCCTCGGCGCGCGACTTCGCGTAGCCCAGGTTCTGAAGCGCCGACAGCGCCTGATCGCGCGCAGCGCCCACCTCGGCTTCGGGCGTCCCTTCGCCGGGAAGCGCCGAAGCCAGCGCCACGGCAAGCTCGTCTACCCGATCCCGCAGCTCCACCTGGATGCGCGCTGCCATCTTTGCACCGACCCCCGGCACCGCGCGCAGGGGCGCGGTGTTTCCGGCGCGAATCGCGGCCAGAAGCTGTGCGGGAGAGATGCCCGAAAGCAGCGTCTGCGCGAGCTTCGGACCCACACGGTTGGCCCGCAGCAGGAGTTCGAAGGCGACCCGCTCCTCCCGGGTCGCAAAGCCAAAGAGCTGCAGCGCCCCGTCCCGGGCATGGGTGTGGACGTGGAGAGCCACCGTCTTGCCCTCGTCTGGAAGCACCTCGAAGGTCGTGAAGGGCACGTGGAGTTCGTAACCCACCCCCCGCACGTCCAGCACCACGCGCGTGGGCGTACGCTCGCGCAACTCACCTTCCAGCCAGGCAATCACAGCCGGCGCCTCACGCGCAGTGCCCCGGCTCGGGCAGCACGAGAGCCCCGGGCCCGCGCTGCACCGATACCCACCAGCCTTCCCGCGTGGGCATGGCAAATGGCGGCCGCCAGGGCGTCCGCAGCGTCCGTGGCGGGCTTCCGCTCCAGCGCCAACAGGCGCCCCACCATCTGCTGAACCTGGCGCTTGGGGGCGCGACCACTTCCCGTCACGCTCTGCTTGATGCTGGACGCCGCGTACTCTTCGACCCCGACCCCGAGCGCCGCCAGCGCAGCCAGTGCCACGCCCCGCGCCTGACCGAGCACCAGCGCAGCCCGCGGGCTCGTGGAGACGAAGACCTGCTCGACGCTGGCGACATCCGGGGCGTGCCCCTCGACCACCTCGGAAATCAGCGCATGGAGCTGCGCGAGGCGGGCCGCGAGACTGGTCCCCTTGGGCCGGAGGGTGCCATGCGCCACGTGTACGATCTTCGAGCCCAAGCGCTCGATCACCCCGAAGCCCGTGGCCGTCGAGCCGGGGTCGATCCCCAGCACCCTCAGCGGGTGCACAGTCGCAGGCCGCTCGACCGGGGCTCGAGCACCCACACCGCGCTTGCGGGCCGTCATGCCGCCGCGCCGCCCCGCCGCGCGGAGCGCGAACCGACCCCGCGCTCGCGACGGGTCCGGGGCCCGATGCGCCGCCCGATCCCGGTCCGCTGCCTGATCCCGGTCACGATCACCACCCCCTGCGCGACCCTGAGGAGGAGAGGGCGCACACCCACGGCTGGGGGAAACCGCTGTGCGGAGTCTAGGAAATGCGAAGCTGGGGCGAAAGCCGCGCCCAACGGTCGCGGGGAAAGGGGCCCGAGCAGTCTAGGGAGCGAGGTTCTGCAGCTCTTCGTCGGCGATATCGAAGTTCGCGTACACCGCCTGCACGTCGTCGAGATCCTCCAGCACCTCGAGCACCGCGAGCATGCGCTCCGCCTCCTTGCCCTCGAGCTTCACCGTCGCGATGGGCCGCATGCTGATCCCAGCTTCGACGGCTCCGTACCCCGCAGCCTCCAGCGCAGCCTTCACCGCCTCGAAGTCCGTCGCCGCGGTGACGACCTCCAAGCTGTCCTCGGCCTCGTCGACATCGTCGGCTCCGGCCTCCAAGGCCGCCATGAGGAGCGCATCCGTGTCCAGGCCCTCCGCGTCGAATGCCAGCAGGCCTCGCTTCTCGAACAGGTACGCCACGCAACCGGTGGCCCCGAGGTTGCCCCCGTACTTGGTGAGGACGTGGCGCACCTCGCCCACCGTGCGGTTCTTGTTGTCCGTCAGCACCTCCAGGTAGATCGCTGTGCCACCGGGTCCGTAACCCTCGTAGATGGCCTCCTCGTAGGCCTCCCCTTCCTCGGCCCCCAAGCCCTTCTTGATCGCCCGCTCGATGTTGTCCTTGGGCATGTTGGCGGCGCGCGCCTTCTCGACGCTGAGCCGCAGCCTGGGGTTGGCGCCGATTTCGCCCCCACCCAGGCGCGCCGCGGTGGCGATCTCTCGAATCAACTTGGTGAAGATCTTGCCCCGCTTCGCATCCGCTGCGCCTTTCTTGCGCTTGATGGTGGACCATTTGGAATGCCCGGACATGACGCAACTCCTAGGAAAACATCAGGAAAATAGCATGACAAGAGACGGCCTCCCAGCATCCCACGCAGCCTCCAAGGGCTCAGGAGGACGGCGCCGCATGCCGATACGCGGGGAAAATCCGACGGGGCGGGGGCTTCCAATGGCTGATATCGCAGTAGGGATCGATCTGGGCACGAGCAACTCCTGTGTGGCCGTGTCTCTCGGCGGCCAGGTGGACATCCTCCCGAATGCCCGTGGGGAGAGCACCATCGCAAGCGTGGTCAATCTCGATGCAGAGGGCCGTGTCACCGTGGGCAACGACGCGCGCGCTGCGGCCATCCGCGATCCCGAGAACACCATCGTCTCCTCGAAGCGCCTGATCGGGCGGTACTTCTTCTCCGAGGAGGTCGGAAAGGCCCGCTCGATCTGCGCCTACCCGATCGTCGAGGGCGAGAACCACGGGGTTCGCGTGCAAGTCCGCGACGAGGTCTGGAGCTTGCCGGAGGTCAGCGCCATGCTGCTGCGCGAACTCGTGGGCATGGCGGAGGCGCGCCTGGAGTCCGAGGTGAAACAGGCGGTGGTGACGGTGCCCGCCTACTTCAACGACAACCAGCGCCAGGCCACGGTGGACGCCGCGCGCATCGCGGGCATCGAGGTTCTGCGGGTGCTCAACGAGCCCACGGCCGCGGCGCTCGCCTACGGGTTCGGCCGGGGCCTCGAGCAGCGCGTAGCCGTCTATGACCTCGGCGGCGGTACCTTCGACGTCTCGGTCCTGGACATCCGAGACGACGTATTCGAGGTACTGGCCACCAGCGGGGACACCTTCCTGGGCGGCGACGACTTCGACGACCGCATCATCGACCTGATCGCCGACGAATTCCTCGCTGCAGAGGGAATCAATCTGCGGAACGACCGGGGCGCCCTCGAGCAGATCAAGTTCGCCGCGGAGGCGGCCAAGCGGGAACTCTCGCTGGAGGACGCGGCCGAGATCCGGTTGCCCGGGATCATCCAGGGGCCGGACGGGGAGCCCCGCTCGATCGAGCGAACGCTCGGTGCCGAGGAGTTCTCCTCCCTGGTGATGGATCTCGTGCAGCGAACCTTCAAGGTCTGCGACGAGGCCCTGCAACGCGCCGGGGTGGTGGTCCAAGACCTGGACGGGGTGATTCTCGTGGGGGGGCCCACCCGCCTGCCCTTGATCCGGGACACCGTCCGGCAGTACTTCCAGCAGGAGCCGCGCGCCGACGTGGACCCCGACGAAGTGGTGGCCCTGGGCGCTGCGATCCAGGCGGCCTCCCTGACCGCGGACCAGCCAGCCGCCTTCCTGCTCGATGTCACCCCCCGCTCCCTGCAGATCGGCGTGGCAGGCGGGCTCGCGGAGACGGTCATCGAGCGGAATACCCCCGTGCCCATCGAGCAGACGCGAATCTTCACGACCCTCGAGGACCACCAGGAATCGGTGGCCATCCGCGTCTACCAGGGAGAATCCCGGGAGGCCTCGGACAACGAGTTGCTGGGAGAGTTCGAGTTCTCGGGCTTCCAGACCGGGCCGCGCACCGACGTCGCGATCGAGGTGGGATTCGACATCGACACGGACGGGATCCTGAGCGTGCGCGCACGGGACAACCAGACCGGGGAGGAGTCCTCGACCCGGATCACGCTCACTTCGGGCCTCTCCGAGAGCGAACTCCAGGAACTCCTGGACCGGGACGTCACGGCACGCGTGCGCAGCAACGAGAAGGCAGCCAACGACGCGAGTCCGGCCAGCCTCCCGGCTGGCCGCGAGACATCGACGCACGAGGCCGCCAGTTCGAGCGCGGGAGACGCGCTCTCCCAGGATCTGTCCGAGCCCGACCCCGACGCCATCGACCTCGTCGCGGAGGACGACTGCGAGGCGGGAGATCTCCAACTCGGTCCCGTGGAAGAGGACCTGGCGAGCTGCGATGACGTGGGCGATGCCGTCCCGGCCGCGCACGCCGAAGCACCCTCCCTGGAGCGAGAAGTAGTGGGCGTCCACGAGCCCTCCGGACCCATCCAGCCCGGGGACGAAGCCGCCGAACGTTGAGCCGATGGGGGAATTCGCCGTGACGGAAATCGTGGCGCTCGCGCGAGTCGTCGACGAACTCGACTACTACGAGATCCTGCGCCTGCCGAGGGAGGCGCAGGCCCGCGACATCCGCCGTGCCTACCATGACGCTTCCCGCCGCTTTCACCCGGATGCCCACCGGCAGCAGGGGGACGAGTTACGCGGTGCGTCGGCGGCCATCTCGAAGCGTGTCTGCGAAGCCTACACGGTCCTCCGCGACCCCCGGCGCCGCCGCGTCTACGACGATTTCCTCGAACAGGGCGACGGCACCCGGCTCCCCTTGGGCCAGTTGCACGAGCAGGCCACGCAACGCGATCGCGCATCGAGACAGGGGAACACCGCCCAGGGCCAGCAGTTCTTCCGACGAGGCCTGGCCGACATGAAACGCGAGGACTGGGCGGCGGCGGCACGAAACCTTCGCACGGCGAAGGCCTTCGAGCCCGCGAATGCGGAGAT
>JABSQX010000124.1:43126-48477 GCA_013215615.1 Myxococcales bacterium
TCCTGCGCCGATTCGGTCTGCGCGCACCGGTGACGCTGCTCGGCGTGGACGGAGACGGCTACGTGATCTTCGGCGTCAGCGACCCCGGCGCAGACGGCGAGAAGGCCACAAACAACGTGGCCACACAGCTACGGGAAAAGCTGCGGCTTCCAGCAGACGAGGAGTCCGAAATCGCTTCGCGCCCGCTGGCCCCGGACTTCGAGGCACCCGTACTCGACAGCGAGACCCCCTTCGAGCTGGCGGCTCTGCGCGGCAAACCCGTCCTGCTGCTGTTCTTCTTGCACACCTGTCCGCATTGTCACGAGGTCCTCGAATTCCTCCGGGATGAACTCGCGGAGATGCCCACCGACGCGCGGCCGGAACTCGTCGGCCTCGAGATCACCGGCAAGCGCCATTCGGTGCGCGCGCGGATGGCCCAGCACGAGCTCGACTTCTTCCCCGTGCTCTTCGATCCCGACGGCTCCATCCAGCAGGCCTACGGGGTCTTCGCCGGGGTCCCGGACCTCGTCATGATCGACGCGGAGGGCCGCATCGCCGAGCGGTTGCAGGGCTGGAACGACGACGCCCGGGCCCTCACGCGCATGCGGCTGGCGCGGCTGGCGGGCCAGCCGGTCCCCATGCTGCTGAGCCAACAGGGCTACTCCGGGAGCGAGGTCTGCGGGGTCTGCCACCAGAGCGAGTTCGAAACCTGGCGCATGACCTCCCACGCACGGGCCTTCGACACCCTGATCCGACACGATGCCGCCAGCGACCCCGAGTGCGTGGGCTGTCACGTGGTGGGTTTCCGGAAGCCGGGGGGCTTCGAGATCTCCCCCCCGAGCGCCTGGCTCGAGGACGTGGGCTGCGAGTCCTGCCACGGCCGAGGCGGCGCGCACCTGAGCCCGGATTTCACGCCGGCTGGCGACTACCAGCAGGCCTGCCTCGCTTGCCACGACACCAAGCATTCGCTGGGCTTCGAATACGCGCGCTTCGTGCCCCGCGTCTCCCATGCCGTCAATGCGGCCTTGCTCGCGCTGCCCGCCGACGCGCGCGAGCGCGCGCTCGCGGATCGCGGCGCAGTTCGCGAAAACCTGCTTCCCACCGGGGCGACCTACGTGGGATCGGAAGCCTGCCGCAGTTGCCACCCGGGCGAGTTCGCGACCTGGTCCGCGAATCCGCACGCGCGCGCCGTGGAGACCCTTGCCGCTGAGCAGCAAGAGCGCAATACCGACTGCCTGGCCTGCCACACCACCGCCCCCGGGAACCCCGGAGGCTTCCCGCCAGGGGCAGCGGTGAGCA
Source organism: Myxococcales bacterium (assembly GCA_013215615.1). Lineage (GTDB taxonomy): Bacteria > Myxococcota_A > UBA9160 > UBA9160 > SMWR01 > JABSQX01. The sequence continues at coordinate 44,405 of JABSQX010000124.1, forward strand.
CACATCCGGACCTCGCGCGGGTGGGCTGTGAATCCTGCCACGGCCCCGGCGGAGACCATGTCGCGGAGGACGCGCGCCGCCTGGGCAGCATCGTCTCGCTGGCTGACAAGTGCGACTCCTGCGTGATCCTGCAGATCTGTGGGCGCTGCCACGATGACGCCAACGATCCTGGCTTCGAGTTCGAGGTGGAGGAGAAGATCGAACGCGTCCGCCACGGCACCATCGAGGCCGGCACCGGCAAGCCGCTGGCCGACCAGGCGCGGCTCACTCACCCGCGACTCGAGGGCTTCCCACGCTTCGCGATTCACACGAGCAATCGGGCAAGCATCCACCCCCCGCATTTCGCCCCAGCGCGTCGCTGAAATGGGGGACGCCCGGGAAGCGCGCCAACTGCTCGCCTCGGCCCGGGCCTGGCTCGAGGAACTCGGGGAAGAGGGGATCGAAACACTGCCCCGCTTGCAGGAAGCGGCGGCAGAAGTTTCGCCCGCCCCCTCTCAGCTGGAGCCGGCGACCGCTGAGGAGAGGCCGTTGCAGACGTTGGACCCGGCCACGGGCTGGGGGGACACGGTCAGCTTGGAGGATGTGCGTGAACGCCTCGGGGACTGCCGTCGCTGCAGGCTCTGCGAAGCGCGCAGCCGGATCGTCTTTGGCGACGGCAACCCGGACGCCGACCTGATGTTCGTGGGCGAGGGGCCCGGCGCGGACGAAGACGCCCAGGGCCTGCCCTTCGTGGGACGAGCCGGCCAACTCCTCACCGGGATGATCGAGAAGGGCCTCGAGATCCCTCGCAGCCAGGTCTACATCTGCAACATCGTGAAGTGTCGCCCGCCGAAGAACCGGGCCCCCCAAAGCGACGAAGCCCAGACCTGCCGGGAATTCCTGGACGGCCAGATCGCCGCCGTGAAACCCCGCGTGATCGTCTCCCTGGGCAAACCCGCCGCCAGCCTGCTGCTGGGCCGCGAGGTCTACATCACCCGGCTACGCGGGCAGTGGCAGCAGTACCGGGATATCCCGGTCATGCCCACCCTGCACCCCGCCTTCGTGCTCCGACAGTACACCGCCGAGAACCGGCGCAACGTCTGGAACGATCTCAAGCAGGCGCTGGAACGCAGCCGCGCCCAGTAGCCGAGCCGAAATTCGACCCCCGCTTCAGTCGGGCCGCTCGGGCACCGCGGCGGACTGGGCGACGCGAAACGCCCGAAGCCGCTCGTGGATCTCTGGATCCCGGCCCGCCAGGATCGCAGCCGCGAAGAGCCCAGCGTTCTTCGCGCCGGATTTCCCGATCGCGAAGGTCGCCACGGGAATGCCCCCCGGCATCTGCACCGTGGCCAGCAGCGCGTCGAGGCCCTGCAGGTCCGAGCTGCCGATGGGTACGCCGAGCACGGGTAGCGTGGTCTGGGCAGCCGTGACCCCGGCCAGGTGGGCGGCATGACCGGCGCCGCAAATCACCACCTCGATGCCGTCCGTCTCGGCGCTCTCCATGTACCGGGTCAGGCGATCGGGCGTGCGGTGGGCGGAGATGACCCGTGCATCGCTGGCGATGCCGAGTTCTTCGAGAACCTTTTCGGCCGCCTGCATGATCTCCCAGTCGTTGCGACTGCCCATCAGGATCGCCACGCGAGGTCGCTGTTCCGCCACCGGTCCCGCCTCCCTTGGATCCGGCAGTGTAGGGGGCACGGGCGCGATCGGATAGCCTCCCCCGCGTGAGCCCCGCTCCCGACACCTCGCTCTGCGGCATCCTGCTTCACCCGGCCGGCCACACGCGCTCCCCCGCCATGCACCGCGCCGCCTACGCGCTACTCGGCATCGATGCCGACTATCGGGTCTTCGACGTACGTCCCGAAGGGCTGGCCGCGAAGCTCCGAGAGTTGCGCGGGGTCGGCGCCCGCCAGCTCTCCATCTCCCTCCCCCACAAGGAGACCATCCTTCCGCTGCTCGACGGGGTCGACGAAACCGCAAGCCGCATCCGCGCGGTCAACACGGTGGTACGCAAGGCGGACGCTCTGTGGGGCTCGAACACGGACTGGCTGGGCGCCGTGCAGGCCCTGGAACATGCAACGGTCTTGCAGGGCCGCCGCGCGGTGGTGCTGGGAGCCGGGGGTACAGCCCGCTCCCTCGTCTACGGACTGCTGCGGCGAGGTGCCCGCGTGACGCTGCTCAACCGAAGCCCCGAACGCGCGCGGGCCCTGGCGGAAGACCTGGGTGCCGAAGCTTCGGGAAGACTCCCGGAACTGGCCGACATTCCTCACGACGTGTTGGTGAACACCACCTCCGTGGGCCTTGGATCCGAGGACACGCCGGTGAACGCGGAGTGGATCGATCCCGGCGCCGTGGTGATGGACGCGGTCTACGAGCCCAAACAGACGCGACTGCTACGCGACGCGGCGTCGCGCGGCGCGCACTGTGTGCCCGGCAAGTGGATGCTCGTCCACCAGGCCGTCGCGCAGTTGGCAGCGTGGGCGGGCGAGGAATGGGAGGACGGGACCCGAGCGCGCGTCACCAATGCGATGGCTGATGCCTTCGATGCAGCCGGGGCCTGAAGGACGCGCCGAGCCTTAGGCCGTGTAGCCCCACTTGGCCTTGTTGGCGTCGATCTGCTCCTGGCTGGGCTTGTCCTTCTCTTCGACGTCAGGCACCGAGAAGCTGTCCTTGTCGTCCATCATCTTGGCGTTGAGGGGGGTGTCGTCGCTGAAGACGTCGGGCACCTGCTCGTCCTCGAAGATCGCCTCCCAGGGACACTCCGGCTCGCAGACCCCGCAGTTGATGCACTCTTCGGGGTCGATATAGAGCTGGTTGGGAAAAGCCTCCACATCGTCGCCATCGTAGACATAGATGCAGTCGACGGGACAGACCTCGACGCAGGAATGATCCACACACTCGCGGCACAGTCTCGTGATCACCCAGGTCATCTCTTCGATGCTCCCCTACTCGACTCGCGCGCGCAGCATAGCGGCCACCCTCGGTGTCGTCACACTACTTGAGCTTGGTCTCTTTGTAGAGCACGTGCTTGCGAACCACTGGGTCATACTTCTTGAGTTCGATCTTGCCCGGAGTGTTCTGCTTGTTCTTCGCGGTGGTGTAGAAGTGACCCGTTCCCGCGCTGGACTCCAACTTGATCTTCTCGCGCTTGCCCTTCTTGGCCACGATCCCCCCTTAACGGGAAGCCGGAATCGGCTTCCCGCTACGCGCAAAAACCCTCACGCGTCGCCCCTGCTCGTCGGTCTCCACCCGCACCCGGCTGGGCTTGCCCGACTCCGGATCCACCAGCATCACGTTCGTGGCGTCCACGAAGCCCTCGCGTTCGATGATCCCGCCGCCGCGAGCGATCTTGCGGCCCGGTTTGAGATGGTGCTTCTGCATCTTCACGCCTTCGACCCGTACCCGCCGCGTCGCGCGATCCACCGCCAGCACCTTGCCCTGCCGCCCGCGGTCTGCGCCCGAAACCACCTGTACGACGTCGCCTGTTCGGATCCGCATGTCGTCTGCCTACCTCGGGGGAGCGCATACCTTCGCGCCCGAAGCGCAAACTCGCAAGACCTCCCCGCGGGGTATCGGGATGCACGACTGGCGAGACCCGGATGAGCGAAGAATATTCCGCCATCATGAAGCGGATTCTCGTGATCTCGACCGTGCTCGCCCTCGGGCTGGCCGCATCGTGCCGGCTACTCCCCGAGCGCTTCGCGGTCAACGCCCCGATGTTCCAGCAGATCTTCGGCACCGGGGGAACCCCCGCCTCCGCGAGCCTCCTCCAGCAGCGCATCGACCTGCCCCAGGGCTTCTCGATCGGTGTCTTCGCCGAGGGCATCCGTCCCCGTATGCTTCGCTTTACCACAGCCGGGGACCTGCTGGTGAGTGCCCCACGCGACGGCAGCATCCTGTGGCTGGCTGCGGACACCGATGGCGACGGGCGATCGGATGGCATGCGAACCCTGCTCTCTGAACTCGACCGGCCCAACGGCATCGACGTCCACGACGGCTGGCTCTACGTCGCCGAGGGGAGCGCGGTGGGACGCATTCGCTTCGATGCGTCTACGGGAGAAACCCGTGGGAGCTATCGGCGGCTCGTAGAAGGA
>JABSQX010000125.1 GCA_013215615.1 Myxococcales bacterium
CCAGCAGACCGTAGAAATCGATCTCGGAGAGCCTTGCGAAGGCTGCCTCGATTTCGGCGCGAAAGGCCTGGTCTTCCTGGGGCGGCTCACGCCGCCCCGCGCGGGGCGGTGACTTGGAAGCCGGAGACAGGTTGGGGGCCATCGCCCTCTCGCGCTGGCGCCCGCCAGCGTCCCCTTCCTCCGAACCGGCCGGGCGCAGCGCCTCGGAGCGAAACAACACCCAGACCGCGGCCAGCGCGCGGGCAGAGCGAAGCCGTTCCAGCAGGGTGCGCAGACTCGCCCCCCCGTCCAACTCGGCGAGGAAGCCCTGCACGTCGTTGTCGATGGACAGCTGCGACTGGATGGCAGAAAGGCGCGGGGTCCGGAACACCGGTGCGTCCAGCTGCGTGGTCACCCCATCTCGAATGCGCGTTGCGGGCCAGTGGATCTCGATACCTTCCTGGACGAGCTGAGGCACGCCGGCCCGGAAGGGCTGCGTATCTGCCGACGGCATCGCCTCGGGATCGAGCCGAAAGCTCCCGTCTGTCCAGGAAAAGCACTGCAGGATCCGGGTCCGGACCTGTCCCTTGAGGGCCGTGAAGAGCCCCTGGGCGTCGAGGAGTCCGAGATCCAAGAGGGCTGCGCCCTCCTTGCAGCCGCGTTCCTGCATGTGTTTGGAGACTTCCAGGTGCTGTACGCGATCGAGCACACCGGCATCGAGCAGTTGCACGCCGAGGCTCTCACTGGCGAGGTTCGATTCCGCGTACACCGGCGCGCCGTCCCGGAACAGCAGCGTCTTCCGCAGGCGGCCCCGTGCGAGTTGCAGGGTGCCGCCGAATCCAGCGCGCTCGAGGTCCAACAGGAGTTCCGCGAGTCCCGCCTCCTGCAGCGCACCCTGTTGGGAAATCGCCACCATGCTGTCGCTTTCGGGAGGTTCCTCCGATGACTTGATGGGCGTGGGGCGTGTGGGGTGAGGTTGCCGAGGAGATGCGTTACGCGTTCCAACTCTGCGCGCGCGCCACCTGCAACCCCAAGGCGATGGCCTCCTCCAGGCTCTCGGTCTCCGTGAATGGAGATCGATGGAGCGCTGGGGGCGACTTCTCCCAGTCCGGCGGCCGCGCCGCGTAGATCGCATCTGCGCCGCGCTCTTCGACGGACGCCAGGAAGGGCTGGAAGGCATCGGGTGAGCAGTCGGGGGGCGCTATGGCACCGTCGAAGTGCAGGATCACCACGCTGATGCCGCGCGCCGCGGGATCGCGATCCAGCAGTTCGAGCGCGCGCAACGCGGCCGCGGGTTGTGCGCTGTGGATCACCATCAGCGGCGGCCAAAGCTGGATCTCGGTGCTGGCGAGCGCGCTCGCCTCGTTCTCGTCGGAGTGCGTAGGAACTTCGAGTCTCGGCGCCCCGAGCTCGTTGACCAGGGCGCGCAGCGCCGGTATCGGAAGTGAGTCGAGCAGGTGCCGCACGCGCGGATCGTCCAGAATTTGCCAACCGCGTCGTTCGAGAGCGGTGAACTGGCAGAGCGAATCCCCTTCGGCACAGCAGCTGGTCTCGAGGGCTAGCACTTCCGTTCCCGTCGCTTCCGACAGCCAGCCCGACGTGTAACCCATGCTGATCAGGCAGGCATCGCGCGAGCGTTCCCTGTGGGCGCGGGCTTCGCTGGTTGCGGGCCATTGGCCGTGCAGGGCGAGTGCGGAATTCACCCGGCTCGCGCAGCCAAAGCGCATGGGCAGCGCGGAATTCTGCGCGGGTTTTCCCGCGCTGTCGGTCCATAGGAGCGTTTCCGCCGCTGCCCGGCCATCCCGCATCCCCAGCAGGCAGCCCATCTGCAGCGCTGCCACCCGCGCGCCTTCGCCCCCTAACTCGCGCTCGAGTTCACCCCGAAGATTCCGCAGCATCTGCGGATGGAAGAGGGTGTGAGAGTCACGTTCCAGCAGGGCTTCGAGGTCGAAGTCCAGATCCAGGACGCTGCCATCCTTCGGGGCGTTCATGATCTCAACTCTCTCCTGGTTTCGGAGTTTGCGGTACTTCGCCGTCGGCTCTGCGGGTTCACCATTCAAGAATCGTTCCGCCAGGGACTCGGGTCGCGAAAGCTGCGCCCGCACGCGGGGCTGAGCGCGCTCCTGCAGTCGATCGAGACATGCCCGCCGATCCCGCGAATGGGACCGTGCAGCGTCCATCGCGAGCGGAGGGGGCTTCCGCTTGCCACTTCCAGGAGCTGCTGCGCGGCTCTAAGGGCAAGCAGGCGCTGTCGCTCTGCGCGCGTACCCCGTGCGCTTTGGCGAGGCCCGCGTGCTTCGCGTCGCGCGATGGCCAGCCTGCACAGGGCCCCGCGGTCCCGTTTTCGGGACGTCGCGGATCTGGGATCGCCGCCTCCCTTGGTCGCAGCCCCCCAGTCTGGTAACCCTGTCGAATCCGCGGGGCAGAGGGAGGCGGCTTGATCGAGGGAGCGGACCGAATCTCGCGCGGACTCGCGCGCTGCACGGAGTTTGCGCTCCGGCGAGCCGGCCTGGTCGGTACCTGCACGTTGCTTATCACGCTGTTCGCGTGTGTGGTCACCGCCAGCCAGCTGGGCTTCAACCTCGACCCCAACGCGCTCTTTTCCAAGGATCTGCGCTTCCAGCGCATGATCGAGCGTTTCTCGCAGAACTTTCCCGTCCTCACCAACTCGCTGCTGATCGTGGTGGACGGCGACACCCCGGAGGCGGTTCGTGAGGGCGCGCAGGCGCTGGTCACCCGACTTCGGGAAGACCGGGAGCACTTCACCGCCGTCTACGAGCCCGGGGAAGAGGGCTTCTTCGATGCCCATGGGCTGCTCTACAACGATCTCGACGACCTGGACGACTTCTCGGACTCCATGGCCCAGTTGCAACCGGTGATTGGCGCGCTCTCGCGAGAGGCCTCCCTGGCCTCCCTGAGTCGCGTGATCCGGCAGGGCATCGAACACCTGGGGGAAGACCGGCCGGTGGACGACAGCGAGCGCTGGAGGTCGATCCTCGAGCACTTCCGGCGCGCCACGGTGGCGGTCTACGCAGAGGGCCCGTTGGGGATCTCCTGGGAGGCCGTGCTGCTGAAAGGATCGCCCCTGGACCCGACCCTGCAGCGGGTCATCGTGGTGGATCCCGTGCTTGAATTCGGCCGGGTGCTCGCTGCCGCGCGCCCCATCGAGCGGATTCGCGAGGCCGCCCGGGATCTGCCGCTGCGCTTCGACGAGCGCGTCCGAGTACGGGTCACCGGCTACCCGGCGCTGAACCACGAGGAGTTCCTGGGCCTCGCCGGGGACACGGCGCTGGCCGGTTGCCTGTCACTCGTACTGGTGCTCGGCGCGCTCTTCCTGGCCTTCCGGTCACGGGCCGTGATGGGGGCCGCTGCGATCACGCTGATCGTAGGATTCGCGTGGACCGCCGCCTACGCGAGCATCGTCGTGGGACGGCTGAACGTGGTTTCGATTGCGTTTGCGGTCCTCTTCATCGGGTTGGGGGTCGACTTCCTGATTCATCTGGGAATGGCGATCGTCGCCCGGCTGCGCGCGCGCGCGAGCATCGAGCAGGCGGTGCGGGGTGCCGTCGAGAGCATGGGGAGTGCCCTGCTGCTGTGCGCGGGTACCACCTCCATCGGTTTCCTGGCCTTTCTGCCCACCGACTACCTGGCCGTTTCGGAACTAGGCCTGATCGCCGCCGGCGGCATGCTGGTCATCTTGCTGCTGAGTTTGACGCTCTTTCCGATGCTGCTGGCCGCGATGCTGCGGGGCCGGGCGCTCGAGGAGCTTCGCGCGCGTCGCCCCCTGCGGCTGCGATTTCCTGCGCCGCGTCACCCTGCTCTCGTGGTGGCGCTGGCCGTGACACTCGCACTGCTGGGGGCCGCGGCCCTGCCTCGCCTCGAACTGGAGACCAACGTGCTGGCGATCCGCGATCCGGACACCGAATCGGTGCGCGCTTTCGAAGACCTGCTCGACTCGGATCTCACGACACCCTGGTACCTCGACCTGCTGGTTCCCGACCTCGCCCAGGCCCAGCATTTGGCGGCCCAGGTGAAACAACTTCCCACGGTGGAGCGCGCGCTCTCGCTCATGGACTACGTCCCCGACGACCAGCACGAGAAGCTCGCAATCCTCGAGGACGTGGCCCTGATGTTGGACCTCCCGGAGTCCATGGATGCACCGGCGCCCCCCGACCTCGACGCCCAGGTTCTGGCACTTCGCCACCTGGTGGACGCCCTCGCTCCGGAACGCCTGACCGACGTGGGCGGGGGGATCGCAGCCAGCGGCGCGCGTCTGCGCGCGCAGCTTCTGGACTTCATGGCCGCGCTCGCGCGCGACGATCAGCGCGAGGCGGCTCTGGCCCGCCTGGACGCGCTGCTCGTGGCGCCGCTCGCCGAGCAGTTCGAACGCCTGCGACGCAATGTCGAGACCCGGGGCGTGAGTCGCGAGACGCTGCCCGCAACTCTGGTGGAGCGCATGCTGGCCCGCGACGGAACCGCCCGGGTGCAGGTATTTCCCAGCGAGGACCTCACGGATCGAAAGGCCATGATTCGATTCGTGGAGTCGGTGAGGCCGATCTGGGGTGACATCACGGGGTTGCCGGTGAATCTCGTCGAATCCTCCTACGCGACCTGGGAATCGCTCCAGCAGGCGCTGGTCTGGGCGTTCCTCGCCATCTTCGGGCTGTTGCTGGCGCTGTGGCGCCGGCCCTTCGATGCACTGCTGGTGATGCTGCCGCTGGGAAGCGCGGTGCTGCTGACGTCAGCGGCTTCGGCGTGGCTGGGTTGGCCTCTCACCTTCGTGAACATCTGCGTGCTGCCGCTGCTCCTCGGGATCGGCATCGACTCCGGGGTCCACATGGTGCACCGGGCCCGGCACGGCAGCCCGGAGGGGGGCGCGTTGCTCGAGAGCACCACCGCCCAGGCGGTCTTCTTCAGCGCGCTCACCACCCTCGCCAGCTTCGGAACGCTGGTGCTCTCGGATCACCGCGGCATTGCGAGCCTGGGCGAGTTGTTGGTCCTCGGCATGATCTTCACGCTGCTCGGCAACTTGGTGCTGCTGCCGGCGCTTCTCGCCCTGGCCGGGCGCGACGCCGCGGAGCCCGTCCCTCAGCGCTGAGGCGGCCTCGAGCGCGGATCCAGCGCCGTAGATCGTGCTCCGCGGCAGGCGCTTGAAGGAATGGGGCCATCGGGGGCAGAATCCCCCCTACAGCCCGGTCCACGGGCCTGCGCATGCCGCGCCGGCCGGCCGCGAGGAGCCATCCATGGGATTCCATCACGTCGCGATCACCACGCGGGATTGCCCCGCCACCCATCGCTTCTACAGCGAGTCCACGGGCTTCGAACTCGTCAAGGTGGAGGTGGGGCCCAGCGGCGAGACGGGCTTCGCGAAGCACCTCTTCTATGACACCGGGGACGGCGCCATGATGGCCATCTGGGAACTCCACGACGACAGCCTGCCCGAGGACTGGTCGACCGGCATCGCGACGGGCCTGGGTCTCCCCGTCTGGACCAACCACATTGCCTTCCAGGCCCAGGACCTGGCCGACCTGGAAGCGCGACGGGAGCGCTGGCTTGCCCACGACGTTTCGGTGATGGAGATCGATCACGGCTGGTGCCACTCCATCTACGCGACCGATCCCAACGGGGTGATGGTGGAGTTCTGTACCTCGACTCGGGAACTCACCGCCGAGGATCGGAAGGAGGCGCTGGCACTCCTCTCCGACCCGGCCCCCCCGGTGAAGCAGGCCGCCACGCCGATCTACCACCGGCCAAAAGCGGAACGCTGAACGCTAGCCGTCGTCGAGTCCGGGCTGCGCGGGGGATTCGGGTGTCGGGTCCGCGGCGATAGGGAAGAGGGCGTCCAAGCGCCCAAGGATCTCCTCCGGGAGCTGCTGCCCCGAAGCGCTGACGTTCTCGACCAGCTGCTCGCTCCGCGTGGCGCCCACGATCAAACTCGAAATACCCGGGTCGCGCAGGCACCAGGCCAGTGCCAGTGCTGCGACGCCGAGTTGTGCGTCTGCGGCGACGGCGCGCAGCTCCTCGACGCGCGCGCGCGTTTCGTCGCCCAGGAAGTCGCGCATGAACTGGCCGCGAAAGGCGTCGGCGGCGCGGCTGTTCGCGGGGACGCCGGCCGCGTACTTGCCGCTCAGCACTCCCTGGGCCAAGGGGCTCCAGGCCAGCTGTCCCACACCCAGCCGCCGGCACGCCGGCAGGATCTCCGCTTCGATCTCCCGGCGCAGCAGCGAGTATTGGGGCTGGTTGGAGATGGGCGCGTACCCTTGGCGCGCCTCGGCGACCTGGCAGGCCTCCTCGATCTGGGCCGCGCTCCACAGCGAGACCCCCCAGTGGCGCAGCCTGCCCTGGCGGATCAGGTCGCTGAAGGCGTCCACCGTCTCCTCGATCGGCGTGCCGGGGTCTGCGCGGTGGCACTGGTAGAGGTCGATGTAGTCGGTGCCCAGGCGTCGCAGCGAGCCCGCCACGCTCTCCATCACGTGCTTGCGGGAAAGCCCGCGGGCGTCGGGGTTCTCGGCGCTCGGGAAGAAGCACTTGGAGGCCACCACCACTCGTTCGCGCGGAAGCTCCGCGAGCGCGCTGCCCAGTACGCGCTCGGCTTCGCCCTCCGCGTAGACGTCGGCGGTGTCGAAGAGGTTGATGCCCAGCTCGAAGGCCTCGAGGACCAGCGCGCGGCTGGCGGCGCGATCGACACCGGAGCCCAGCGTGAGCCAGGAGCCCAGGGAGATCTCGCTCACCTGCAGGCCGCTGTCGCCGAGCCCCCGATAGCGCATGCGCGCATTGTATCCCGGCCTCCTATGCTTGCCGCGTGCTGCGCCTGGCCTCGACCACGGACCCGAAGTGGGCGCCACGCGTCCTGGGTGAAATCGACGAGTTGCTGGTGGACCACGCGCACTGCGAGAAGAAGGCCGCCGGCATGGCGATCAACCTGCTGTTCCGTTACCCCCGGCAGACCTTCCTGATGCGGCCGCTCTCGCGCTTGGCGCGCGAGGAGCTATCGCATTTCGAGGAGGTGCTCGGCGTGATCGCGGAGCGGAGTCTGCGCTTTTTTGCGCAGAAGCCCGCTCCTTACGCGGGACGGCTCCGGGAAGGGACCCGCAGCCACGAGCCCGCCCGCCTGCTGGATACGCTGCTCTGTGGAGCGTTGATCGAGGCGCGCAGTTGCGAGCGCTTCGAGCGTCTTTCCGAGGCCGTCGAAGACGAGGGCCTGCGGCATTTCTACAACGGCTTGTTGGCCGCGGAAGCCCGGCATCACGCTGTCTACCTGGACCTCGCCCGGGAGTTGGTGGGGGAGGACGAGTTGGAGGAGCGCCTCGCCAGCCTGGCGGCCCACGAGGCCCAGGTGCTCGCGAGTTCCCCCGAGCTGCCGCGGATCCACGGCGCTTGACGCGCGGACCCCGGGTCGGGCACCTTGCGCGACGCGGGCCTACGAGCCCGAAGCATCACGAGGAGAGTGAGATGCCATGGAGATCGTGACCGAGCGCATCGAGATTCCCATCACGGGCGGCGGCGTCATGGGGGGCTACCTGGCCCGGCCGGAGGGCGGGGAGAGTCTGCCCGCCGTGGTCGTCTACATGGAGATCTTCGGGGTCAACTCGCACATTCGCGAAGTCGTGGAGCGCGTGGCGCGCGAAGGCTACGTGGCCCTGGCGCCGGATTTCTTCCACCGCAGCGGGCCTGGAGCGGAATACGGCTATGACGAAGCTGGCTTCGCCCAGGGCATGCAGCTCCTGAACCAGCTCGCGGCCGGCGAGATGATCTCGGACGCCCAGGCCACCCTCGGCTATCTGCGCACGCGCCCGGACGTGCGCGGCGACCGCATCGGCTGCATGGGCTTCTGCATCGGCGGGCACATGACCTACCTGACGGCCTGCGAGACGGACGTGGTGGCCGCCGCCAGCTTCTACGGAGGCGGCATCGCCGCGCCGGAGGGCCCCGGCGGCCAGGACTCGACGCTGGGGCGCACGGGCAAGCTCTCGGGCCGCCTGCTGTGTCTCTTCGGCGAGAAGGACGCCTTCATCCCCCTCGAACAGGTGGAGGAGATCCGCGGGGCCCTGAACGCCACGGGCGGCGGCCACGAGGTGGTCGTGTACCCGGGCGCCGATCACGGCTTCTTCTGCGACCAGCGCGAGGCCTACCAGCCGGACGCGGCCTCCGACGCCTGGGAGCGGGTGAAGACGCTCTTCCGCGAGCAGCTGGCCAGCTGACACGTCCGGTCCAGCCCCCGCTCTTACTAGAGCGGCGACTCGACCCGCAGCGCGCAGACCTGGGCGTCGGGCAGCCCGACCAGGAAGAAGGCGTCCGGCCCCTCGAAGTCCAAACCGGGCTCGCCGCTGCGCACGCGCAGGGCCCCTGGCGCGCGGATTAGGCCCAGTCCTGCCGGCGTGAGGGGTGCCGTGATCTCGTCCATCCGGAGCACCTCGAAGCGCGCACGCGGCAAGGGGATGGGCGGGGACCCGGAGAGGTCGAGTCGGATCCGCGTCAGGCTTCCGTCACACTGGTCGGTGGCCAGGATCAAGCTGCCGGCAGCGTTCAGCGCGGCGTGGGTGAAGCCCTCGCAGTGCAGGTCGGGGGGACCGTCGCTGCGGTCCGGTAGCACCAGCGGTACATCGGCATGGAAGATGCGGGCGTCGGGGAAGCCCGCGCTCAGGCCGTCGAGGATCACCGGATCGCCGTCCCCCTCGTAGAGGAGCGGGTTCTCGAGTGCGGCTAGGTCCACCGCGTAGAGCTGGCGCTGGCTGGAGGCGCCCAGGATCCCCACCCGCCCGCCGCGGTCGATCGCCATCCGATCGAAGGAGGGGCCAGCCCGGCCCAGCGGAATGCGCGCGGCCACGCGCAGGCGCAGGGGATCGATGACGTCCACGGCGGCATCGCTGTACACGTTTCGGGCCCCGGTGCTCGCGCCAATGGCGCCGCTCACGGTCACCAGCACGACCTCGCGGCCCGAGTGGGTGCGGTGCGTGACCACGCCGGTGGGATTGAAGCCGCTGGTGGCGATCACCGGCGTCTCGCGATCCGGCTGCACGCGGAGCCCGGCCGCGTCCGACTGCCAGTCGTAGACCAACACGCTGCCTGGGTAGAAGCGGGACTCGCCGCTGTTCCGGAGGTTCGAGGTGGCGACGAAGAGGTGTCCGGCCGCAATGCTCTTGCCGGCAGTGAGATTGCTGAAGAAGCCGGGACGCGCGGGGTCACAGCCGACTTCGGGCTCCACGGCTTCGCCCCCCGAGTCGAGGGCGCCCTGGGGAAACACGCAGGCCCGGGTGGAGACCGCGCTGCGGACGTGCACCTCGCCAGCGGGAGGTAGCAGTGGATAGTGGCTGGGGTCGGCGGCGCCGCCACTGGCGGCGTTCGCAACGCGCAGGCCGACGAGGGCGCCGCTTTGCTCGTCGACGAAGAGGATCTCCTCGTAGTTGCTGGCGCTCAGGAGGAGCAGTCCGTGCTCCGCGGTCGCGATCTCGCCCAGCAGTGGGTTCAACGGGAAAAAACCCGCCTGGGCACTGCGCTGAGCGTCGTCGACCCCGTCGGCGTCACTGTCCGGCGGGATGCCCTGCAGTGCCAGGATCCGGGGCCGCTCTTCCCGAAGGTCCAGGATCGCCACTGCAGGGGGCTGAAACTGCACGAGCGCTGCGCGATCCGGCGCCGAGCCGGAGAGCGCCAGGCCAGACGGAAAGTCCCCCGCCACCGGGGTGCAGACGGGGCTGGTGAGCGTGTCCTCCACGATCAGGGGGTCGCCGGAATCACCGCTGCCCGAACAGCCCAATGCACCCAGCAGCAGCCCGAGCGCGGCCCGCAGACAGTGTCGCGACGCGCTCCGCCCCCGCCGCACCCTCGTCGCGTGGAGACTGCTCACCAATGCGCCTCGAATCCCACGCTTGCGCTGCGTCCGGGCTGGGGGAAGGCCAATGCGTCTCGCACCGCCACATCTCCGAGGTTCTGGAAATCCACGGAGAGCCAGAAGCGCGCGAGTTCCCGGCTGAAGAAGGTTCCGGGGATGGCGGCCAGGTTGAGGGCCACGCTGGCGTTCCAGACCGTGCGGCCGGGCAGCCGGCGTCCGCCACCCTCGCTCACCAGGATCGGGCCCGTGTACTGGGCTTCGCCCACCAGTTTCCATAGGTCGGGAGGTCCCCACTCCAGTCGCAGGAAGCTCTCGCGTTCGGGAACTCCAGGCAGGCTTCGCCCCGTGGCCTTGCGGCGCGAACGGAGTTCCGTGTGCTGGAAGGAGACCCGCAGGCGATTCACGAGGCCTATGGAGGTGGCGATCTCCACCCCCCGGACACGGGCTTCCCCCGTGTTCACAGGCGCCACGGTGCGGTCGTTGATCTGCACCCAGACGATGCTGTCCTCGATGTCCCGGTAGAAGTAGCTGGCCACGGCTCGCAGCTCGAGTTGCCGTTTCAGGAAGGCCCGCCGGTATTCGAAGCCCGCGTCGAACTCCAACGCCTCCTCGGCCTCGAGGTCGGGATTGCCGCGGACGAAGCCCTCGTCGGGGTGGAAGAGTTCGTCGAAGCTCGGGATTCGAAAGGCCGGGGTGAGGTTGGCGAGGAGCGAGAGCCCCGTGAGTGCCTGCACGCGGATGCCCAGGGCGGGCAGTGCGCGCACCCCGAAGCCCTGGCTCCAGTCCACGCGCAGCGCGGGAACCAGCAGGAGCCGCTGCTCGAAGCCCTCCCAGCGGGCATCCAGCGCCAGCGCGCTGACGAGCCGCGAGTGGTGGCCGGCCTCCCGCGATTCCATCGCATCCCACTCGAAGTCGAGGCCCGCGTGCAGATTCGCGTACCGCGCGATGAGGGGAAGGGGGAGGGGCCCCGCGGCACGCGCACCCAGCGTGGAGATCTGCTGGCGCAGGTCCACGGGGTCGTCGAAGCGCGGCTGCGGGTCGCGGAAGCGAAGTGCCTCGTAGCGGTGGTGAAGACCGATTTCGAGAGCGTCGTCGGCGGATGTGAAGTCGCCGGCGCGCCAGCGGATCTGGGCGAGGTTCACCCAATCGCGGTTGCGCGCCCGGGCGTTCTGGCCCGCCTGCTCGCCCCCGCAGCAGTCGATGCCGGGCTCGCCGCCTGCGCTGTAGCCCAAGAAGTCGTCGAAGCGCAGGTTGCCCGCGCCCAGCTCCCGCTGGATGCCCAGTGTGCCCGCGTGCTGCACGCGATCGTTGTTGATGCGGCGAGCCTGCGGGGGTGAGAACAAGGACTCCACCCCGTCCGGTCCCCGGAAGACGGGCCGGGTGAAGCGAAAATCCCCCTGGGTGCCGAACCCGCAGTAGCCCAGCGCGTAGTCGATCTCCGCCAGGCGCTGCGAGCGGAAGAACGAACCCTGGTAGGTCTCGAAGGAACCCGCGCCGAAATCCGCGCGGCTGCTGTCGCGGCCGTCCGGCGCCCGGGTGACGAGGTTCACCGTGCCCCCCACGGCACCGCTGCCCTCGCGAACCGCTCCGCCTCCCCGTTGCACCTCGACGCGCTCGATCAAGGGAAGGCAGATCCGCGACAGGTCGATCCCGCCCCGCAGCGCGCTGTCTGCCCGTACGCCGTTGATCGAAACAGCGACCTGGGCGGCCGAGGAACCACGGATCGACAACTCGCTGGGGTCGCCGGGGCCCCCGAAGCGGCGCACGAAGACACCGGGGCTTTCGGAGAGCAGGTCGGCCAGGCTCTTGCGCTCGGCCTCGAAGTCGTCGCTGAGAAGCACCTCGCCGAAAGCGGTGGGATCGGGCAGTTCGTTGCCTACCCGTGTGCCCTCCACCCGGATCTCCTCGGGCTGCGATGCCGCCGGCAGGGCCGCCCCCGGCAGCACCAGGATCAGCATGCCGAGGGCGAGCGGACGGGCGGGCATCCCCGCTGTCAGACGCTGCGCTGCGGAGAGGTGGGGGCGCTCCATGCGCGAGCCCGATGACGAGGGCGCGCAGATAGCCCGTGGAGCGCCAGTAGCCCGGCGGCCAACTGCGTGACCGCCGCGGGCTCGGGAGCCGCGTGCAGTACCCCCACGGCTTCGAGGTCGAAGCCGCCGGTCGCGAAGGCGGTGGGGTAGGGGTCGTAGACGGGCCAGCCCAGGGAATCCGCGGCCGAGCCATCGCCGATCACGTCGATGATGCGCACGTGGCTGACGGCCAGCAGGTTCAACGCCCCCGAGGTCGCCAGGGGGTGGTCGGCGAACTGCGCGAGATCGAAGCCCGTCCCAGAGCCCAGGGCCTGGTCGCCCGCGAAGCCCTGGTAGTCGGCGGGGTCCACCGCCCCAAAGCCCGGAACCGGCTGAGTGAGGTTGCAGGCCGTTTCGAAGCGCGCGAAATCGACGCCGTTACTCGAAACCTCGACGAACGCGAACTCTCCGAAGAGTCCGCCTATGGTGAAGAATCCGTTCTCGAAGACGGCGAGATCGTCGCCGGGACCGTCCGAGATCCCGGAGTCGAATTGCAGAGCGATCGACCCACCATCGCCCAGCGAGACGACGTCCGCCGAGTCGCCGCTGGCCGGACCCAGCGCGAAGCTGCCCTCCCCGTAGCTCGCCGTGCCTGCCTCGGGGTTTGCGATGTCCAGCGGGCCGCGCAGCAACTCGTGGACCGAAGTCGCCCAGGCCTGCATGAGTTCCGGCGCATAGCCAGTCTGGGCCGAAATTTTCTCCGCGGGAAGCGTGCCCGCGCAAAGCACCAGGAAGGTCGTGCAGTGGGCGGCGCGGCGCGGCCGCGCCCACGCGAGCAGCGCCAGTCCCATGGCCACGAGACCCAGGCTGCCCGGCTCCGGGATGAGTTGCAGATCGTCGAGCGCGAAGTACGCGGGGGTGTTCAGTCCGAAGCTCCCCACGTCGCTTCCCTCGATCGCGAAACGCAGGCTCTGGACGCCGCCCAGGCCGCTCAGATCCACGAACCTCCAGTCGTCGACGATGTAGTCCTGTGCGGAGTCCGCGAAGCGGTAGTCCGCGAGGTAGAAGTCGACGCTGCCGGTGGAATTTCCGCCAGCGTCGTACCCCAGGATTCGCAGCAGCAAGAAGTCAGGATCCGTACCCGTCANCCCCCCGAAGGCCTTCGCGAAGGCATCGCCGTCGCGCATGGAGAGCGCCGCGTAAGTGGTGTTCGCGAGACGGGCGCCCAGCAGCGTCCGCTCCGCATCGAATTGGATGCGCGGCTCGCCGGCGGCACCGAAGCCCTGGAAGCCCAGCGCGAAGGTCGTGCTGCCGCCCGCGCCGGAACCCGGAAAGGCGCTCCACTGGTTGCCGAAGCCCGGTGTCACCGAATCGCCGTGCTGCGAGTACGCGAAGGCCTGCCAGAAGCCCGCCGAGTAGCTGTTCGCGAAATACGCGCCTTGCGTGGCGAAGTCCCCCGCCCCGTCTGCGCCGTCGTAGTAGCCCGGACCCGCCGTTGGCAAGGCGGCGCCCAAGGCCTCGAAATCAATGACGGTGGATTTCGCCGAGGCTGGCAGGAGGGCCGGGAGACACAGTGCGAAGGAAGCCAACAGGCGACGCGCGGCGCCGCGGTGGCGGTACGCACGTGAGGGGCGGCGGAAGGGGGCGCTGGACACGGTGGATACCTCTTCTCGGTCCCCGAAGAAGAGCGGGTGGTATGGCAGAGGGCCGGTCTTCTGGCTCCCGGATCTCTCGAGCGCCGATCCTTCCCGGCTGCTGGGCAGCCAGTGGAGTGCTTCGACGCTCGTCCCCGGTCACAGCGACGGGCTCGCGCCGGATTCTCACCGGCTTCCCGCAGGCGTCGCCGCGCACGTTGATGGCGCGGCTGGCGCCCGCCCCCCGCCCGCGCGCACCTGCGCGCTCGCGAGGGGTCACCCTCTAATGATTTGTCTCCGCATGGTGGGGGAGGGGGGGCGGGACCGCAAGCCGCGCAGGCGATCCCGTTTCAGCGGAGTTCCCGCTGGAGAACCGAAAGCAGGGCTTCCACCGAGGTGAGCCGGGCGTTCTCGCCCATCAGTCCGACCCGCCAGATGCGTCCAGCGAGTGGGCCCAGGCCGCCACCCACTTCGACCCCGTAGTTCTCGAGCAGGCGGCGGCGAAAACCGGCCTCGCCGCCCGTGCTTTCGCGAATGGCTTCGGGAATCTCCAGGGCGTTGAGCATCGGAAGCCGGTGATCCACTGCCACCAGCGGGGCGAAGCCGAGTGCCGTCATCCCGTCGAGCAGGCTGCGACTGGCCTCCTGGTGCCGCAGGATCCGCTGCGGCATGCCCTCCTCGGCGATCATGTCGAGGGCCTCGGCGAGGCCGAAGATGGCGGAGATGGGAGCGGTGTGGTGGTAAACGCGCTCTTCGCCGAAGTAGCCAGCCAGCAGACCGGCATCGAGGTACCAGTTCTGGACGGGCCGCTGGCGCGCCTGCACGCGCGCGAGCGCACGCGGGGAAAAGTGGAGCGGGGAAAGGCCCGGGGGGCAGGAGAGGCACTTCTGTGTACCGCTGTAGGCGGCGTCCACCCCCCAGTCTTCCAGGCTCACCGGCAGTCCGCCCAGCGATGTCACGCAGTCGAGCACCACCAGGGCATCGACTCGGCGGGCCGCCTGAGCGATGGCCTCCACGGGTTGTTGGACGCCCGTGGATGTCTCTGCGTGTACGAAAGCCACGACACGCGGGCGGATCTCCTCGACCTTCTCGGCGACCCGTTCGGCGTGCAGCGGGCTCCCCCATTCGCTGTCCACCCGGCTCACCTGCGCGCCCATGCGCTGGGCGACCTCGCACATGCGCGTACCAAAGACACCCGCCACGCCCACCACGATGGCGTCACCGGGCTCGAGGAGGTTCGCGAAGCAGGCCTCCATGCCGCCGCTGCCCGTCGTGGGGATTGGCAGGGTGAGGCCTGCACGGACGCCGAAGAGGTCCGCGAGACCTGCCTGCACGCGATCCAAGATCTCCAGGAAGGCGGGATCCAGGTGCCCGAGCAGTGGTTGGCCCATGGCGGCCAGGACACGCGGGTGCACGTTGGACGGGCCCGGGCCCAGCAGCAAGCGTCGCGGAAGCGAGCGGGTGGGCATGGCTCGCATTCTAAGCGACCTCCGTGCAGAAGGCGCCCGGCGCTGGCGGCTGCGCGGGGCCGCGACTATCCTCCGGCGATCCCGCTCGAGCCCGCAACGAGCGCGGCGCCCTTACCCAAGCGGGCCCCGCGCATCCTGTGGGGCGGGACACGAGGCGATCTGGGGTGACTCGTTGGCTTCTGCTCCTGCTGGGACTCGCGATGGGCGTACTGGGCCTGCGCGCCCTGCTCGGCCCGGTTTCCGACGGCTCCGGGCCACCCCTGGACGAGATCAGCGCCGACGACCGTGCGAAGCTCGAGCGTGTCCTCGAGGCGGCTGACCGCCAGGAGAACGGGGGGTGAGCGCGCTGCACGACCGACGGGCCCTCGAGGAAACGGAACGGCAGCAACTCGCCCCCTGGGCGGCCTTCAGCGCGGATTCTCGCGGCCGCATCTTCGAGGAGCCCGAGCACGCCTACCGCACCGTCTTCCAACGCGACCGCGATCGGATCGTTCACTCGCGAGCCTTCCGGCGCCTCGAGTACAAGACCCAGGTCTTCGTCCGCCACGAGGGCGACCACATGCGCAACCGTCTCACCCACACGCTGGAGGCGGCCCAGATCGCTCGCACGATCGCGCGCGCGATGCGGCTCAACGAGGAACTCGCGGAGGCGGTGGTGCTGGCCCACGACTTGGGCCACACCCCCTTCGGGCACGCAGGCGAGCGCGTACTCGCCGAGCTGATGAAGGACCACGGGGATTTCGATCACAACCGGCAGAGCTTGCGCATCGTAGACCTGCTCGAGGAACACAGCGCAGATTTTCGTGGCCTGAACCTCAGCTACGAGACGCGGGAGGGAATCCTCAAGCACGGTTGTCACTGGGAACATCCGGTTCCCGTACCCGAGGCGACTTCCCAGCCGAACCTGGAGGCCCAGGTCGCCGACCATTCCGACGAGATCGCCTACACGAACCACGATCTCGACGATGGTCTGCGCTCGGGGCTGCTCGTCCTCGAGGAACTCTCGGAGTTACCCCTTTGGCGGGACACGCGGGAGGCCGTGCGCGAGCGCCAGCCCGAGGGGTCTGCGCGGGTCTTGCACTTGCGCACCATCGCCGCGCTCATCGATCGCCTGGTCACGGATCTGCTCGAGGCCAGCAGCGCACGTCTGAGCGCACGGGCCCCGGCCGACTTGGCAGCGCTGCGCGCGTTGCCGGAACGCGCGGTCGGGCTGGGCGCGACGTTGCGCGGACAGCTGGCCGAAACCAAGCGCTTCCTCTCGGAACGCCTCTACCACCATCCCCGGGTGCTCGAACGGAGCCGCCAGGCGACGCCCGTGATCGAGGGCCTGTTCGCGTGCTTTCGCAGCGATCCCGGGCTGCTGCCCGCCCACGTACAGGCGCGCACGGAGATCGATGGCGTGGAGCGCGCCATCGCGGACTACGTGGCGGGCATGACGGACCGTTTTGCCCTTCAAAACCACGAACGCCTGGTCGCGGAGTGACGAGCGAGTTTTCGCATCCCGCCCCCCCTGGCGCGAGGGCCCCAGGCGCATCATGCTAGGAGCCCGCGCGAGGGCCTCGCGCTCTCGTAGGGGCCCGGCAGCACCCTTCGAGGCGTCCCCGGGGAAGCGGAGTGTCCCGCATGAATGACGAACTCGGCCTGCCCGAGGCCCTGGAACGCGCGGCCAGCGCGCTCGACAGTGATTCGGATGCCATCCGGCCGGCCAACGGCGACCCCCTGCAGCTTCTCGACGCCCTGGATGAGAACGGTGCGGGTCGAGTATTGACATGGTTGCTCTGCAATGAGCCCGCTGCGGGCAGCGAACTCGCCCTGGTGTGGGCGGAGGAGGGTTCCGAGGGGCTCGCCCCGCTGCTGGGCGTCGATTCCGCCGCACTCCCGAAGGCTGCCAGAAAGACCCTGCGCCGGCTGATCCACCAGTTGCGCTCGAGCGGCGTGGAACTCCCCGAGGATGGGCCTCGACCCGTGGTCGCCAGGCTTGCACCGGTGGAAGATGGGATCGACGAGGCCCTGGTCACCCTGCCGGATCCCTCGGGTGCGCGCCTGCTCTTCCTGGCCACCGCGCACCCCGGGGGTGGCGTTCGCCTCTTCCAGGCGGAAATCGACGAGGATCTCGGCCTTCGGGGTTTCGAGGTCTTCGAAATCGCCCGGCGCGACGCGCGGCGTTTCCTGCGGGAACTGAGCAGAGGCAAGGGCCTGCCTGCCGTGTCCGCGCCGCCGGAATCCCTGCGCGCGCTGATTGCCCGGGCGGCGGCCGAGCAGCCGTCCGAGCATCCTCTGCCCCGCGGCTTCGCGGAGTGGCGTTCGCAGCTGACGGAAACTCCCGACGACACCCCGACTCCCGGGGAGATCGCCGAGCAAGCGCTGATCTGCCCGGACGAGGATCGCGAGGGGCTTCGCTCGCGCGCGCTGAAACAGCTCGAGGAGGGAAAGCTGGGCCCTTGGATCTCCCGCCTGGATCTGCTGGAGGACACCGCGCGACAACTCGAGGACGCGGCCAGCGGTGTCGTGGTGGTCTCCGAGGGGACCCGCCGGGCGCGCATTGCGAGCCTGCTCGACGAGACCCTCGATCGCCTCTACGGTGATGAAGCCGGCCAGCGGGCCGCGCGCCGCTTCGAGGAGGCGGCTTTCGTACTGTGGAAGAGCGGGGAGGAGGAGGATGCCCGGGCCTGTCTGTGCGCGGCGCGGGACTTCCGCGAAAAGCCCCCGCGAGAGAACGAGATCGCGCGGGCGGGGCTGCAGCGTATCCTGGGCCCCTTCATCGAGAAGTTGATGGGGGCGGAGAGTGAAAGCACCGCGCAGTCCGATACGTCGCTGTTGGTAAAACCTTGAGGGCCCGCCTCGCGCGTGCCGAAACAGATTCGAACGCCCACCCGCAGCGCGTCCGCCAAGCCGGCGCGGCAGCTGCGGGGCCGGGTGGAGGGGAGGAGAGATGAGACGCCGATTCGGGCGGGGACGTCGTAACCGCGGTCGAGAGGATTCCTCGAGAGAGGCCATCGACGCTGGCCACTGGCTGGAGAAGCTCTCCTCGGAACCGGGGTTCGACGTGAGTGGGTTGGCGGTCCTGGATCCCAGTCCCGTGCCCGCCGAGTCTGCGGTGCTGGCTCGCGGGCAGGACGCGTCGGGAGCCGAGGTCGTGGTCGCATTCTCGCCCCGATCGGGAGCCGATGCGCTGCTCGCGGGGCTGGGCTTCATGCAGATGCAGGGCGGCGGGGGAACGCTGCGGGTCGTCGCACCCAGCTGGTCGAGCTTTGCACGCGAACTGCTGTCGAAACTCGGCGCGCAGGCCTTCACCCTTCAGTCGACGGAGCTGCCCTCGTTGCGCGAGGAGGCGGGCATCGCGCTCGCCGAGCCGCCCGACCCCCACTACCCGCTCCCGCCCGGGCACATGGCGGCGCTGGTCGCGCCCGAAAGGGAGCAGCTGCTCGCGCGTTGTCTGCAAGGACTGCAGGGCCTGGCCGCCAAGCACGGGGGCAGCCTGCAGTCCTGGGCGGGCCACGTGGACCTGGTGCTGCAAGCGGAACGCGTGGCTTCCCTGAGCGTCTCCGCCGGGGCGCTGCGACTCGAGACGTTGCGCCCCGATCGTGGCCAGATCCCGCTGGAGGACGCGAGTCTCGCGAGTGCTCTGGATCGCCTAGAGGGATCGCTGCGCAAGTACTTGAACGACAAACAGGTTCGCACGGGCGAAGGGGCGCTGCGGGGCGCCCTGTGGCGAATCCTCGCGCGCGCGGCAGACGCTTCCACGTTGCGCCTCTGGCCGCCGGCCGGGGAGCGTCAGGTGCTGGATCTGGCCGGGGTCGACGGGGAGGGACGCAACTTCGTGGCAACGGCTCGGGAACGTTTCGGGCTGATCGATCTCGCCCAGGTATTGGAGGCCGCCTGGCGGGTCCAGCGCGCCTGGCCCCTGGTGCTCGCGGGCGAGGATCGCCTGCGTGTCGATCCCCCGGATCTGCTGCTCGCCGCCCGAAACTTCGACGAGGTTGCGCTGGCTGCGCTCGCGGGCCTCGAGCAACGCGTCCGGCTCTTCGACCTGGAGACCGCTCGAGGCGATCGTCACGGCCTGTCGCCCCGATCGGACTGGGTCTCGACGGTTCCCGTCACGGCGGCCGAAGCGACCGCCGAGCCGGTTCCCGAGCCTGCAGCCCCGCCGCAGCGCGCCGGTGAGGATCTCCGTACGCGTCCGCCGCGTTCTCGTTCACGGCGGCGTCCGCAGGCCAAGGAGGAAGACGGCATCGAGGAAGTCTCTCTCTTCGATCTGGACGACGGAGACGAGTCCGGGGAAGAGAGCGCCCGGAGAGGCAGCTCTCGACGCCGAGGGCGTCGCCGCGGCGGCCGCGGTCGGAGCGCGCGTGAAGATCGCGCGGAGGACACCCCTGCCGACGCCACGAGCCCCGAGGCGGTGGAGGAAGATGCGCCCGTGGAGGCGGAAGTCGATGTCGTCGTCACGGACGACGACGAGATCTTCGCCCTCGCCCAGGATGCGCCGGATCCCGACGCGAGTGAAACAGTTCCCTACGAGGAGGAAGAAGAGGGAGCGCCGGAGGAGGATGCTGCGGTGGAGTTCGTGCCGACCTCGACCTATCTCGAGGCCGCGGAGGCCCCGGCCCACCGCCCCCAGCGCAAACGAACCGCTTTCGTGGTTTGCGCGGAGCGCAACGCGATCCTGTCGGCAGTGCTGCTGGCCCGCGACATCCGCCTCGTGGAGGGTTTCTGGATCTACCCGCAGGCGGAACTGATGACCTTCTTCCGCAACGTCGCAACCGATCTGCGCGAAGAGACACCCATCTGCGTGATTGGCTTTACGGGTGCTCCCTCCGCACGGGATAGTATCCAGGCCGCCTCCTTGTACCGGGAGCGGATCGACTGGTTCGACCACCACGACTGGCCGCCCGAGGACCTCTCTGCGCTTCGTGAAGCGCTGGGCGAGGAGCGCGTTCACGTGAGCGGCGGCCTCGAATCGCCGTTGCCCCTGGTGCTCTCGCACGGTTCACGCCGCAGTCGTTTCTCCGATCGCCTGGTCGACCTGGGGGTCGGGCGCTTTACGCTGCACGACTACGAGCGGTGGGGCCGCGTCTGGTGGCATCGCCTGGGCGAGTTCGCAGAGCGTCGAGGCGCGCAGCGAGCGGCCGTGGATCCCCTGCTCGCCGGGCGGCCGAGCGATCTGAGCCGCGAGGCCGGGCGGGTACCGCCGCCGCCGCCGCCGCCGGAGGCGGAGTTCGTGGCGAGCCGGGATTTTCGACTCGTCCACTTCAGTGGCTACACGCTGGTCGTGCTGGACGTGCCCCGCGAACTGGATCTGCACCTGGCGGCTCGCGTGGCGCGGGAGCGTTACGACGCCCAGCTGTCGCTGGCGGGTGTGGAGGGGGAGGAACTCCTGGTACTGGCAGGCGACGAGGGCCCGGGCCACCGGGGCTTCGATCTCCCCGGCATGGTGGACCACCTCAGCGTCAAGTACGCCTGGATCGAGGCATTGCCCGCAGAGGACCGTGTCGCGCGCTTGCGCGTCCAGCGATTGCGCGAGGAAGACGGCCGACTCGATGAGGTGGTGACCGAAATCGCCATGGGCCGCTCCATCGTAGAGGCCTGAGTTCGGCATCCGAATCCGGTGGCGGCCCCGCTCGGGGGCGCCGCCGCACGCGCATGGAGGGGCATGCAGGCGAATCTCGTCGAGGTGTTCTCCTCCATCCAGGGCGAGGGGCCCCACGTGGGCGCTTCGACACTCTTCGTGCGCTTCGGGGGCTGCGATCTCCGCTGCGCGTGGTGCGACTCGGCGCACACCTGGCTCCCCTCGAAGCGCTGTCGCCTGGAGCTGGCGCGGGGAAGTGGGCGTTTTCGCGAGGTGGCCTGCCCGATCGAACTTCCGGACGTGCTGGCGGCCATTGAGTCCCTGGGACCCGCCGCCCACCGCTTCGTGAGCTTCACGGGGGGGGAGCCACTTCTCCAGGCCAGTGCGGTCGAGGTGCTGGCCCGCTCGTTGCGCGACCAGGGCGCGAGCCTCTACCTGGAAACCCATGGGCTGGCTGCCGCGGAGTTGGAGAGCGTGGTAGCGCAGATCGACGTGGTGGCGATGGATTGGAAACTCGCAAGCGACGTTCGACCCGCGGCTGGCTCGGGATGGGACGCGGAGTTCGACTTCGGTCCACAGCACGAGCGCTTCCTGAAGACGGCACGCCGTGCACCCGAGGTCTTCGTCAANATCGTGGTGACGACGCGTTCCGAGGACGAGGAGGTTCTCGGGGCCGCTCGCCGCATCGCCGACCAGGACCCCCAGATCCCGCTCATCCTGCAACCCGTCACGCCCCTCAAGACGGGGCCAGGGATGCCCGAGGTCGGCCGACTGCTGGCGTTGGCGGCCTCGCTGGAGGAGATCCTCGCGCAGGTGAGGGTAATTCCGCAGACACACCCGCTCTACGGAGTTCCCTGAGGCGTCTCCTGGGCCCGCGCCCACGCCAGTAGCTGCGCGCTGGGGTCGCCGTTCTCCGACAGCGTCTGCAGGCGACGCAGCAGAGCCCCCAAGTCGCCTCGTTCCGCACGCAGTGCCAGCTCCAGCGGTCGCGCGTCGGCCGCGTAGGTTCCAGCCAGGGCCAGGCAAGCGTCGTTGAGCCGTACGCGCTCCACGAACCCCGACGGGCTTCCCGCGAGCGCCAGCGCAGCGATGCGGGCGCGCACGTCAGCCTCCAGTGCCCGCCGCGCGGCTCGCCGTTCCAGGCTGGGTGGCTGTTCGGCGTAGAGCTGTGAGACCTCCTGGCGGGCCCGTTCGATCTCGGCCCGGAAGCGTCGGTTTTCGGCGACCCGGTCGCGCTCTCGCACTGCGCCGGCCGGCCCCTGCTCGCGGGCATAGAAGGCGACACGCGCCTCTTCGCCCAGGAAGGTGGCGGCGCTTTCGTTGAAGGTCGCCTGGTCGCGGAGGAAGAGGTTGGCATGCACGAGCTCGTGGAAGATCGTCTCGACCAGCTGGGCCTGGGGCTGGCGGAGCATGGGGCCGGTGACTGGGTCGCTGAACCAGCCCAGTGTCGAGTAGGCGCGAACCGGGGTCAGGCACACGTCGTAGCCCTCCTCCCGCAAGCGCGTGGCCTCGCCGGCGGCGGCCTCCGCGTCGAAATACCCCTTGTAGGGGACGCGCCCTACGATGGGAAACCAGAAACCGATGGCTTCGACTTCTCCCGAGCGCGTGGCCACCACGTGGGTCACGATCTGGTCGCCCGGCCAGTCCGCATACTGGCTATAGAGGCCGTCCACTTCGAATCCGAGTTCGCGAGCGAAATCGCGGGCTCGCAACACCAGGGAGAGGGAATCGCGCAGCGGCTCCGGGGCATCGCGGTCGGCGAGCACCTGGGGAATCGGCTGGCGGGCGCAGAGCAGGCGCGCCTGCCCCTCGGCGAGGTGGGAGAGATAGCAGGCGGGGAGCCACAGCAGGGTGAGCAGCAGGCAGGTCGATTTCGCACGGATCACGGTTCGCGTTCGCGAGCGGGAGCTGGCGGAGCGGATCAGCGCAGAGGCGCATGCGGCGGGTGCGTCGGGCCTCGAGGAGCGGGACGAGGAGGGCGTCATCTGTCTACTCGTCTACGCGCCGGTCGCGCTCGCCCAGAGGGTGGCGGACGCCGTGGCCCTGCCGGGCGCGCAAGTGACGGGTGTCGAGCAGGAAGCCCCGGTGGACTGGTCGGAGTCATGGAAGCGCCAGCTGGGACCCATCGAGATCTCGCCTGCGCTGCGGGTTCGACCCTCCTTCACGCCCGCCCCCCTGGCCGCGGGCCAACGCGAGTTGCTGATCGATCCCGGCCAGGCCTTCGGCACCGGAGCCCACGAATCCACGCGCCTGGCCCTCGAGTGGGTGGCGGCCCTGGCGCCGCGACTCGATGCGGGGACACGGGTCCTCGACGTCGGCACGGGTAGCGGCGTGCTGGCCCTGGCAGCGTTGCGCATGTCTGGCACGCGCGCGGTGGCCCTCGACCTCGATCCGCTGGCCGGAGCGGCGGCGAGGGACAACGCGGAGGTGAACGGCCTGGTGGATCGCTTCGCCTGCTTCACGGGACCCCTGGCCGCGCTGCGGGGCGGCGAGCGCTTCGAACTGGTGGTCGCGAACCTGTTGGNCTCGGAGTTGCGTCCCATTCTCGACGCGCTCATGGAGCGCGTGGCTCCCGCCGGCCGTCTGGTGGTTTCGGGGCTGCTCGTCTCGGAGTGTGCGCCGCTGCTCGCGCGCGGCGAGACCGCTGGCTTGCAGTTTGCGGGCGAGCGGCGGCGTGAGGACGGGAGCGGTGTCGCGTGGGCGTCTCTGTGCATGGTCCGCTCAGCTCGTCCCTGAGTTCCGAAGCCGATCGACCTCGTGCTGATAGACGCGCTCCAGCGTGTTCGTGAGGTCGGCCTCCGGCCGCCATCCCGTCGCCTCCCGCAGGGCCGTGGCGTCGCCCACCGAATGGTCGGTGGGGCGGAAGCGGGCTGGGTCTAGTTCGATCGCCGGTTCGAGACCGGCGATCGCGCAGAGGGTATCGAGCAGGGCACCGATGCGTTGTCCGACGCCACTGGCGACGTTGAAGGGCCCGGCACCGGCGTCCGGCACGAGCAGCCCCAGGTAGGCGGCCACCACGTCGTCTACGTCCAGGAAGTCGCGCACGCAGTCTAGATTTCCAGTGCGCAGGATGGCCTGCTTCCCGCCGCTAGCGATCTCCGCGAGCTGCCTCGCGAAGCTGGGAATCACGAAACGCTCGTCCTGGCCGGGCCCGGTGTGGTTGAAGGGGCGCACGCGCACCACGTCGAGGCCCAACTCCCGGTAGGCGGCGCCCAATCGATCCGCGCAGGCCTTGGAGTTCGCGTAGGGGGAACCCGTTGCGAAGGCGGCTTCCTCGCGGAAGGGTTCGCCGTTCGGCGCGCGATTGCCNTAGACCTCGCCGGAACCCACCAGCAGCACTCGGCACCGCGGGGCCTCGTGGCGCACGGCCTCGAGGACGGAGCGCGCACCCAGGTAGTTGACGGAAAAAGTGTCTTCGGCGGCAGTATGGGAAGCCGGCACCGAAGTCAGGCCCGCCAGGTGGATGAGGGCTTCGGGAGACGTTTCCCGCACGCTCCGGGCGACTGCGGTGGGGTCGCGGATGTCGCACTCGACATCGGTGCCGCGGGACTCGTGGCCCTGGGCCGCGAGTTCTGCGAGCAACCGCTGGCCCACGAAGCCGGCAGCGCCGGTCACCAACACGCGCACGCGGGGGAGGCTGCCAGAGCCCACGAGGGCGCGCCAGATGGCGCGGCGGGCGGTCTCGTGGGGAGTGGGGCCTGGCGGCGTTAGAATCCCGAGTTCCGCGGCGGGTCCAGACGTCTCGTCACGGCGGGTTGCAGATCGACCACAGGCCGGGGAGTTGCCACGCAGCGAGCAATCAACACACTTTCCGTCTTCGTGTGGCTGCTCGTTGCCGCTGCGATCGCACGCGCGGCGGTGCCGACCCCGCTGCCCGGCGCGGAGCCGCTCCCCGCGGAATTATCCAAGCGACTGGCCGAAACCCTCGCGTCGCTGGGCCCAGACTACGTGCCCCGCAGTCGCCACCTGAGCGCGGATGGCAAGCCCCGCTTCACCAATCGCCTGCTCCTGGAGGCGAGCCCCTACCTGCGCCAGCACGCCCACAACCCGGTGAACTGGTATCCCTGGGGCGACGAGGCCTTCGAGTTCGCGCGCGCCAATCAGCGCCCGGTGCTGTTGAGCATCGGCTACTCGACCTGTCACTGGTGCCACGTCATGGAGGAGGAGTCCTTCGACGACGTCGAGACCGCTCGGCTTTTGAACGAGCACTTCGTGGCCGTGAAGGTGGACCGCGAAGCGCGCCCCGACATTGACGCGATCTACATGGGGGCGGTGCACGCCATGGGGGAGAGCGGTGGTTGGCCACTGAACGTGTGGCTCACTCCGGATCGCCAGGCCTTCTTCGGCGGCACCTACTTTCCCCCATCGGAAGGACGGGGCCGGCCCGCCTTCCGCCGGGTGCTACGCACCATCCACGAGCAGTACCGCGAGGCACCCGAGCGCTTGCACGAGCAGGCGAGCCGGGTCTCTGAAGCGGTCCGAGGAGAGTTGTCGGCCGGCGCAGCGGGGGCGAGTTTCTCCCCCGGCGTCGAGGTCCTTGAGACCGCCGCCGCCCAGGCTACGTCCCGCGCCGACACGCGCTGGGGGGGCATGCGGCAACGCGTGAAGTTCCCCTCGAGCATCCCCGTTCCGTTCCTGCTGCGGTGGCAGCGGCGCAGCGGCGATTCCGAGGCCCTGGCAGTCGTCACGCGCAGCCTCGAGGGAATGGCGCAGGGGGGCATTCGCGATCACCTGGGCGGCGGTTTTCACCGCTACTCGACGGACGAGCGTTGGCTGGTACCCCACTTCGAGAAGATGCTCTACGACCAGGCGCTGATCGCCAACGCGTACTTGGAGGCCTGGCAGGCCACCGGTCGCGAGGATTTCGCGGCGGTCACGCGAGAGATTCTCGACTACCTGATCCGCGACATGCAGGCGCCCCAGGGAGCCTTCTATTCGGCGACGGATGCCGATAGCGCAGGCCCCGATGGAGAGCCCGAAGAAGGTCGCTTCTTTACCTGGAGCCCGACCGAGGTCGACGCACTGCTGGGGCCCGAGCACGGGGCCCTGGTACGCGCCTGGTACGGGATCAGCGAAGCGGGCGACTACGAGGGACGCAGCGTATTGCACACATGGGAATCCATGGACGCGGTGGCGAAGCGTTTCGAACTCGCGCCGAAGGAGATGCAGGCGCGCGTCGAGGAAGGCCGGAGGCGACTGCTGGCTTCGCGCGGAGAGCGACCGGCCCCCTTGCGGGACGACAAGCTCCTGGTGGCCTGGAACGGGCTGGCGATCTCGGCCTTTGCGCGTGCGGGTTTCGCCTTCGATTCGGACGCTTACGTGGCAGCGGCACGGCGGGCCGCCGACTTCGTGCTGCGCGAGATGCGAGTCGACGGAAGATTGAGGCGCGTCTGGCTGCAGGGACAGGCCTCGGGCCCCGCCTTCTTGTCCGACTACGCGTTCCTGATCGCCGGGCTGTTGGATCTCTACCAGGCGGATCCGGATCCGCGCTGGCTGCGCGAAGCCCTTGCGCTGCAGGCTTACCTCGACGCCCACTACGCGGCGCCTGGCGGGGGCTACTACCGGGTTGCAAAGGAAGGCGAGTCACTGCTGGCCCGGGAGCGTCCGGCGCGAGACGGTGCGCTGCCCTCCGGAAACTCTGTGGCAGCATTGAGCCTGCTGCGGATGGCGGCTTTTACCGGCCAGGAGCGCTACCACGAGCAGGCGCTCGCGCTGCTCTCCGCCCTGAACGAGCAGTTGACGCGCGCTCCCATCAACGTCTCGGAACTGTTGCTGGCGCTCGATTTCGCGCTCGACACCCCGAAGGAGATCCTGGTGGTGCTGGGTGCAGAGGACGATGGCGACGCCTTGCTCGGGGTGCTGCGCACGGCCCACGTACCCAATGCCGTGATCTCGGTGGTTCGCGAGGGGGATCAACTCGACGCCCAGGTCCCGCTGGTGCCGCTGCTGCGCTACAAGAAGGCGCGCGACGGGAAGGCCACCGCCTACGTGTGCGAGAACCGGGTCTGCCGGCGTCCGACCAGCGATCCGACGCTGTTTGCGAGCCAGCTGGCCCCTGCGCCGCGAGATGTCGCCCAGGAGTCGCCGGGCGAGTAGGGGAGGGGGGCTCTCAGAGTTCCGCGAAGCCGACCACCCGGGTTTCCACGGCCGGGTGTTCATCGGCCTGCACCCAGCGGAAGAGCATTCCGCCTTCGCGGTGGCCCTGGGTGGTGAGCCAGTTCGGCCAGGCGGGGCCGGGGTCGCGGTGCGCGATCACGATGCGCACGCTGCCGTCTTCCTCGTAGTGGGCGCTGCGCTTGTTGATGTGGATGCGGTGGTGCCGGTAGTCGAGGGATTGCATCCAGTAGTCGCTCAGCTGCAGGTTCCAGGTGGTGCAGGCCGGGATCTTCGGAGCTTCGACGATCAGGGCCTGGTCGTCCGCGAGACGCCAATAGCTCTGCAGGTAGTGGATGGTGCGGTCACCGCCCGCCGCCTGGCAGCGCGCCTGATCGTCGGAGGGGAGCTGGTTGAGGTGCTTCTCGTAGTCCTGCATCCAGTCCACGAAGAGGTTCGCGGTGCCCTCCACGAAATCCAGTGACGCGAAGAGGCGCTCCTCGAAGGACTCGGGGTCCAGTTGCGTGTCCTCGGGCGGATCGAGGCATTCGATGCGGTAGTGGGCGGGGTCTTCGTTGGGGCGGTCCAGGAAGGTCTGGCGCACGATCAGCATGCTGGTCTCGGGCTGCATGGGGAGCCAGTTGCCGCTCTGTTCGCGGCAGGAGACCCGCAGCTCGAAGCTGCCGTCCGCTGCGATCTCGAGTTGGTCGGCCTCGACCTGGCCGGTCGGGACCATCTCGCCCGTGGAACCGTAGCCGCCCGCCTTGGTGCCGAAGCTCAGGAAGGGGACGCCGCCCCGGCTGCCCGTGATCCGGTACTCGTAGCGCCCGCTGATGGTGCTGTTGTGGTAGATGTTGTCCGGGTTGTCGTTGCCGATCTTGATGACTTCGTTGGAGAGTTGATAGAAACCGGGCAGCCTCGGGTCGCCGAATTCGAGAACGCTGTCGAGTCCGGCCCGCACGAGGCGCGTCAGGTAGCGCCAGCCTTCGGCGCGCGTGAGGGGATCACTCGGTGTTCCCTCGCGAAGCACCGCCTCGCCGGTTTGCTTGAGCCGGTCGCAGAAGTCGCTCCAGGTACGGCCGTCGACGATGCGCTGCAGGGAATCTTCTCTACCCATGCCGGCTACTCGAAGATCCAGCGGCTCACGGTTTCTGCCACGCAGGCGGGCTTGCCGCCTGACTCGTTCTCCACGCTCACCCGAACCACTACCTGAACCCCGCCGGGAACGGTCTCCACCTCGGTGATCTGGCCCGTGGCCCGGATACGCGATCCAGCGGCCACCGGCGAGGGAAAGCGCACCTTGTTGCACCCGTAGTTGATCCCCATCTTCGCGCCGTGGACCTGCATGAGCTGGGGGAGGAAGTGGTTGACGAGCGACAGCGTCAAGTAGCCATGCGCGATCGGGGCGCCGAAGGGGCCCTCGCGCGCTTTCTCGAGGTCCACGTGGATCCACTGGTGGTCGTCGGTGGCGTCCGCGAAGAGGTTGATGCGCTCCTGCTCGATCTCGATCCAATCGCTGTGGCCGAGTTCCTGGCCCACCGCCTCTCGCAGCTCCTCGGGCGCATGGAATTCCTGCATCGGGTCTCCCTCTGGTCGCAAGGGCCGAGGCGCAGCATAGGGGGCGGGCCCGGCCTGCCGCCAATGCCCCGCGGCTCCTGCTGGCGTCGGCGGCGGCGAAACCGCCCCAAGCGTGTAGCGTTGGCATCACCGTGAGCGACGATCTCGCCCAACGCCTCCAGGCCTACGTCGCACAGCGCCTGCCCGACGCGGAGAACCCGCGCGTGGTGGCGCTCGAGCGCATCCACGGCGGGGCCTCGCGGGAGACCTACCGCTTCCGGCTATCGCTGGGGGAGGGCGCGGAGCAGCGGGAACGGCCGCTGATCCTGCGGCGCGACCCGCCCGGCAGCTGCATCGAGACGGACCGGCGCAACGAGTTCGAGGCCTACCGGGCCTTCGCGGATGAGAGCCTGGGCGTTCCGGTTCCCGAAATGCTCTGGCTCGAGGAGGACGAACGCTGGCTCGGGCATCCCTTCTTCGTGATGCAGGAGATCACCGGCTACGAGGCCAGCCCGGTGGCGATCAGCCAGCCCCCCTACGCGGAGTACGCGGAGGCCTACGGTCGTGAGAAATACGAGATCCTGGGCCGGATCGCCCGCGCCGAGCCCCGAGGCATCGGTCTCCTCGCGCACTTCGCAGCGCCGGCGCCCGGCGACTGCTGGCAGCGTGAACTCGCGCACTGGGAGGAGGTTCTGGACGAGGACGAGCCCGGTCCTCAACCCATCATTCGCGCCGCGATCCGCTGGCTGCGCGCGCACCCGCCACCGCCGCCGCTCCGAGTGGGGGTGGTGCACGGTGACTACCGGACGGGGAACTTCCTCTACGACCGTGACGGTGGCATCCACGGCATCCTGGACTGGGAGATGGCCCACCTCGGTGACCCGCTGGAGGACCTGGCCTGGGGCTTTTCCCCGCTCTTCGACTTCCAGGGCAGCGGACTCGCGGGCGGATTGCTCGAACGTGAAGCGGCGCTTCGCATCTGGCAGGAATCCAGTGGTCTCGATGTGGACCGCGATGCGCTTCAGTGGTGGGAGGTCTTCACCGCCGTGAAGGGTCAGGCGATCTGGCTCTCCAGCGGGCGCGAGTTCCTGGAGGGCAAGAACCCCGATCCGATCCTCGCCATCGCAAGTCTCTCCATGGTCGACAAGCAGGACCGCGCCGCGTTGGTGGCGCTGGGGAGAGCTTCGTGAGTCTCGACGCCGGACGCATGCTGGGAAGACTCGCGGAGTCGCTGCTGACGGGCCGCGCCTTCGATCTCGCTGTCCCCTACCAACAGCAGAGCGCGCTGGGCTTCGGGATGCTGCTCGCGCAGATCCGGGGGCAACTGGAGGGCGAAGCGGCGATCCTCGCCGAAGAAAACCAGGCGATGCGGGCTTTCCTGAAGCGCGAGGCAGCCGGGATCGGCGACGGGGAGTTGCGGCAGCGCGTCGAGGCGGGCGCCGATGGTGGCCTCGGCTCCCTGCGCGTGCCGGACCTGCGCGCAGCGAACGACGCATTGCGTCGCCTGCTCATCGACCTCCACGTGTACGCCGAGTCGCGGCCAGCGGAACGCGATCTCGAGGAGCGGATCTGGCAGCAACTCCTCGCGACGACGGAGCGGCGGCTGTCCGGTTGAAGGTCTGGGCGTCGCGGGGCGAGTCGTGGGCGAGGCGGGCCGCGCAGCGATCGAGGGGAGGGGAGGGGGGGAGGAGTCCCCGCGCCCGTGCGCGACCCGGGAAAGCGGACGCCCGAGGTGGGTGGTGCGAGACCGACCCACCAATCTTCAGCTTATTTGCGTGGCGCCCGCCCTCAATTGCAGTCGCCGACTTCGCGGTGGAGTCGCCCGCGGCCTGCCTACGGACGCTCGCTTTCCAGCGAACGCGCGAAGCGGGTGCCGGCCACGAGTCGAGGCACGGCGTGCCATTCGGGCGGCAGTTGCGCTTTTCGATCCCGGCCGGTGCGGGGGGAGGGGAGAGGAGGGTCGGTCCGGGCGCTGGTCGCGATAGAGGCATTGCCGCCAAGTTGCACCTCCCAGTCGCCCGTCCAGAGCTGAACTGACTCCTAGTCGCCTCCTGGTGGGGTTTCGCGCGGCCAGGCGCTCAAAGTTCCCGGGATGCATTGACGAAGGGACCCCCGCTGACGCATTTTCAAGAAGATGCTTCGCGTAGGTGCCGGCGCGCCCTGCGAAGTGACCCTCCCCCTCATGAAAGCCCCCCATCCACATGACCCCCCGCAGCGATTCTCTCCATTTCTCGGAGGCGCGGCGCCTCCTCGCCGAGCGCTCCCTCGAACACGTGGTCGTCCTCGGAGCCAACGGCACCATGGGCTACGGGAGCGCGGCTCTCTTCACCCAGGTGGTCCCGCACGTGACCTTCCTGGCCCGCAGCCGGGAGAAGGCCGAGGAGGGCCTGGCGGCTGCGATCGCGCAGGTGCGCTCCCCCACCGTGGCCTCTCGCGCTTCGGTCGGCGACTACGGGGACCTCGAGCGCGCCGTTGCGGAAGCCGACCTCGTCTTCGAGGCCCTCACCGAGGACGCCGAGATCAAGCGGGAGATGTTCGACCGGGTGGAGGCGGCCCGCAGCGAGGATTCCATCGTCGCAAGCGTGACCTCGGGACTCTCCATCGCGGGCCTCGCCGAGGGCCGGAGCGAGAGTTTCCGCCAGCATTTCCTGGGCCTTCATTTCTTCAATCCGCCCAACGTGATCGTGGGCACGGAACTGATCGCAGGCCCCGACACGCTTCCCGAGGTCGCGGATTTCGTGGAGGCCTTCGGTCGCATCCGCCTGGGTCGCGAGATGGTGCGTACCGCTGACACTCCCGCCTTCGCGGGCAACCGGGTCGGCTTCAAGGTGCTCAACGAGGCCGCTCAACTCGCCGAGACCCTGGGACCGGTACTGGTGGACCGGCTGGTCGGTCCGTACACGGGCCGTGCGCTCACGCCGCTTGCCACCGTGGATCTGGTGGGATGGGATATCCATCGGGCCATCGTGGACAACGTCTATGCGAACACCGACGACGAGGCCCACGCCACCAACGAACTCCCCGGCTACATGGCGAAGCTCATCGAGGGGGGCGTATTGGGGGACAAGAGTGGCGGCGGCTTCTTCAAGCGCGATGGCAAGACGCGCCTGGCGCTTGACCCCGCGAGCGGCGACTACCGTCCCACCTCGGAGATCGAGGTCCCGGATCTCGGTTATATCGACGAGGTCGCCTTTTTTCACGCCCAGGCGCGTTACGCGGAGGGCATGGCGGTCTTCCTGAAGGCCGAGGGCGACGAGGCCGCGTTGGCCCGCAAGGTGATCGGGGGCTACGTGAGCTACGCGTTCCACCGGGCAGGCGAGGTCACCGCCGAGATCGGCGGAATCGACCGCATCATGGCGATGGGCTTCAACTGGGCGCCGCCCAGCGTCCTGGTGGACGCGATGACGCCGGCCGGCGCCGTCGAGATGATCGACGGTGCGGGTCTCTCGGTGCCGGAAGCACTGGAGAAGGCGGCCCGGACGGGCGAGCCCTCGCGCTTCTTCCTGCACCCGCACATCAACGCCGGGCGCTTTTTCGTTGCAAACTGAATCTCTATAGCTGGGAGNATCTCATGAGCGATCGATCGGAAGTCTATGTACTGGGTGGTTACCAGACGGATTTCGCGCGGAACTGGACGAAGGAGAACAAACACTTCTCGGCGCTGATGCGTGAGTCTGTCCGCGGCGCGCTGGAGCGCTGTGAGATCGCACCCGAGGAGGTCCAGAGCGCACACGTGGGCAACTTCGCGGCGGAGCTCTACTGCATGCAAGGCCACCTGGGCGCCTTCTTCACGGAGGTGGACCCGGCCTTCAGCGGACTTCCCACCAGCCGGCACGAGGCCGCTTGTGCGTCGGGGAGCATCGCGCTGCTGGCGGCATCCGCGGAAATCGAGGCAGGCCGCTACGACCTGCAGGCCGTGGTGGGGATCGAGCAGATGAAAACCGTCTCCCCCGCCGAGGGCGGCGCATTCCTGGGCACGGCGGCCTGGTACGACGAGGAGGCGCGGGACATCGAGTTCCCCTTTCCGAAGCTATTCGGGCGGCTGGGGGATGAGTACGACGCGCGCTACGGCTTGAACGACGAGCACCTGGCCGAGATCAGCAAGGTCAACTACGCGAACGCCAAGCTCAACCCCAACGCGCAGACGCGCACTTGGTACATGAACAAGGAGCACGCACTGTGCCGCACCGATGACAATCCGGCCGTGGGCGGCCGCATCCGCATCGCGGACTGCTCCCAGGTGACCGACGGTGCGGTCTGTGTCTTCCTGGCCTCCCGCGACTACGCGGAGCGCTACGCCCGGGGTACGGGTCGGAAGCTCGAGGAGATCCCGCGCATCAAGGGCTGGGGGCACAACACCGCCCGGCTGCGTTTCGCCGACAAGGTGGCGGAGAGCGCGGATGATCGTTTCGTGCTGCCCCACGTCCGCAGCACCATCACCCGTGCCATGGAGCGGGCGGGCATCCCCGATGTCTCCGGCATCGACGGCATCGAGACCCACGACTGCTTCACGACCTCCGAGTACATGGCGATCGACCACTTCGGGATCACCGAGCCGGGAGAGAGTTGGAAGGCCGTGGAGGAGGGCTGGCTCGAGATCGACGGCAAGCACCCCATCAATCCCAGCGGGGGACTGATCGGGGCCGGCCACCCGGTGGGCGCAACCGGCGTCCGGCAGTTGCTCGACGCCACCTTGCAGGTGAGCGGGCAGGCCGGTGACTTCCAGGTCGAGGGCGCCCGCAATTTCCAGACGCTGAACATCGGCGGCAGCGGCACCACCAGCGTGAGTTTCATCGTCGGCCGCTAGGCGGTAGGCTGGTCGAGCGCCCCACAGAAACACCTGGAGGCCCCCGCCATGCCTGAGACCCATGCGTCCATCTGTCGCTTCTGCCACGCCAGTTGCGCGATCTTGGTCGACGTGCAGGACGGACGCCCCGTGCGGGTGCGAGGCGACCGCGAGAACCCCATCTACCACGGCTACGTGTGCCCGAAGGGCCGGGCGCTGCCCGAGCAGCACGCGCACCCGGAACGGCTGCTCCACAGCCTGGCGCGCCAGCCGGATGGCAGCCAGGCCGTCATCTCCCACCACCAGGCGATCGCCGAGGTCGCGCAACGCGTCCAGGCGATCCTCGACGCCCACGGCCCCCGTGCCATCGCGACCTACAACGGCACCTTCTCCTTCGGGTATCCCGCCAGCGTTCCGCTCGCCATGTCCTGGATGGACGCCATCGCGTCCCCCATGCGCTTTACGAGCGCCACCATCGACCAGCCGGGCAAGATGGTGGCGCCGGCGCTTCACGGCAGCTGGGCGGCGGGCGCTCAGCCCTGGGAGGGTGCGGATACCTGGCTCCTGGTCGGCGCCAATCCCGCGGTCTCAAAGTCCATCGGCGTGCCCTGTTACAACCCCTCCTGGTACCTCGACGACGCGATTCGCCGGGGCATGAAGCTCGTGGTCATCGACCCGCGGCGAAGCGACGCCGCGAAGCTCGCCCATGTCCACCTGCAGCCCCGTCCCGGCGAAGACCCCACCGTGATGGCCGGGATCCTGCGCGTGGTGCTCGAGGAGCGTCTCTATGACCCCGACTTCGTGGCCGAGAACGCCCGGGGCATCGAGGCCCTGCGGGAGGCCGTGGAGCCCTTCCGACCCGAGTACGTGGAGCGGCGAGCCGACGTCCCCCAGGAGGAGCTGGTGCGCGCCGCGCGCGTCTTCGCCGGTGGGAGTCGTGGCTGCGCGAATGCGGGCACTGGGCCCAACATGGCGCCGCGCGGCAATCTCACCGAGTACCTGCTGATCTGCCTGAATACGCTCTGTGGGCGCTGGCTGCGGGCGGGCGAGAAGCTCCCGAACCCCGGAGCGCTGCTACCGGCGGTNACCGCCAAGGCGCAGCCCGTGGCGCCCACAGCGGCCTGGGGGTTCGGGGAGAAGCTCCGCGTGCGCGGCTTCAGCGACACGGCAGCAGGGCTTCCCACCGCAGCCTTGGCGGACGAGATCCTACTTCCGGGCGACGGCCAGGTGAAGGCGCTCTTCTGCATTGGCGGGAATCCCATGGCAGCCTGGCCCGATCAGGAGCGCACCTTCGAAGCCATGAAGGCCCTCGACCTGCTCGTGACTTTCGACATCAAACTCTCGGCCACCGCGCGCATGGCGGACTACGTGATCGCACCGCGCCTCACCCTCGAGCAGCCGGGATTCTCGCTCCCCACCGAGACCCTCGTCCCGTACTCGATGGGCTACGGGCTCCCCTACGCGCAGTACACCCCCGCCCTCGTCGAGCCGCCCGAGGGCTCGGACGTGATCGAGGAATGGGAATTCTTCTATGGCCTCGCGCAGGCCATGAAGCTCCCGCTCACGATCCATGCCGGGTACTCCTGGGGCCCCGAGATGGCGGCCCCGGCGACCACGCAACTCGACATGGATCAGCGCCCCACGACCGATGAGTTGCTGGAGGCCCTCACGAAGGGTTCGCGGGTGCCTCTCGATGAGGTCAAGAAACACCCACACGGTCACGTCTTCGACGAACCGGAGAGCATCGTGCAGCCCAGGGACCCGGACTGTACGGCCCACTTCGACTTCGCGAACGAGGTGATGCTCGGGGAACTCGACGAGGTCGCTGCCGAGGACGTCTCGCGGGAGGGCGATTTCGCTTATCGCTTGGTGTCGCGACGCCTGCTGGACGTCCACAATTCGGCGGGGCGCGACATTCCGAAACTGGTCCGCAAGTACCGCTACAACCCCGCCTTCATGCATCCCGAGGATCTAGCGGCCCTCGGCGTCGCTTCGGGCGAGGTGGTCGAAATCGAATCCGACCACGCCACCATCCTGGGCGTCGCGGAGAGCGAATCCGGCCTGCGGCGCGGCGTGGTTTCGATGCCTCACGCTTTCGGGGAGGCGCCCACGCAGGAGAACGATACCCGGGTACGAAGCATCGGTAGCAACACCGGGCGCCTGAGCCCCGTGGATCGCCACTATGACCCCTACACGGGCATTCCCCGCATGAGTGCCATCCCGGTGCACGTGCGTCCCTACGCGGGGCCTGTCGCGGACTGAGCGAAAGCGAAGCGTCGAGGAGGCGCGCTCTGCCGGCCTCTGGTGGGTGGGTTCAGGAGACGATGCCCGCCGCGCGCAGGCGCTGGATCTCGGGGGGCCCGTAACCGGCGCGCGCCAGCACCGTGTCCGTGTGCTCGCCGGGCAGCGGGGCGGGGCCCCCGGGTGGCGCCGGTGTGCTGGAGAAATGCGCTGCAGGATGGGCCTCCCGGACCCGTCCGGCGGCCGGATGCTCGCGTTCGAAGAGGGTTCCATTGGCGATCACCTGGGGCGAGCGGTGCAGGTCCGCGGGGGCCACCACTGCCGCGGCGCCGATGCCCTCGGCCTGAAGGCGTTCGGTGGTCTCCAAAACCGGGAGAGTGGCGGCGGCAGGCAACACCTTCTCGCGGTAGACGCGAAGGAAGTCGGGGTGACTGGAGCGCTCCTGAAGGCTCGCGAAGCGCGGGTCGTCGGCTACCTCGGGAACCCCGAAAATCCGGCAGAGCCCGCGGAAGTGCTCGTCGGAGAGCGCCGAGGCGGTCCCCCAACCGTCCGCGAAGCGGGTAATCCCGGCGTTGCCCAGTGGCGTCTCGCGCGTGTCGACGTCCTCTCCGAGCAGCGCTACGTCGCTTGCCGCGTCGGTCCACAGGAATGCCACGGCGGCATCGAGCATCGACAGCGTGACATGCTGGCCCCCGGCCCCGCGCTCCCGCGCCACCAGGGCCGCACACAGCGCCTGGGCGGCCGCGAGGGCGGTGAGCTTGTCACAGACCAGGTTGCGGATCAGCGTGGGCGCGGCGCTGGCGTCGCTCTGCGTGGCCGCGAAGCCCGCGCTTGCCTGGATGAGATTGTCGTAGACGGGCAGCCCGGCCAGCGGCCCCTCGAAGCCGAAGCCGCTGATGGAGAGATAGACGAGGTCGGGTTTCGACTCCCGCAGCGCCGCGTAGCCGATGCCCATGCGGTCCACCACGCCGGGTCGGAAGTTCTGGACCAGCACGTCGAAGTCCACCACCAGGCGGCGCAGCACCTGCAGGCCCTCTTCGCCGGAGAGGTCCAGGGTGAGGGCCTGTTTGCCGCGGTTGACCGCCAGGTAGAGGGCGGTCATGCCGCCGCGCTGGCTGGTGACGTGGCGGGTCAGATCTCCCAGGCCCGGGGCTTCGAGCTTGACGACTTCCGCGCCCTGGTCGGCGAGCATCATGGTGGCCATCGGGCCCGAAACCACGGTGGAGAGATCGAGAACACGCAGGCCCGACAGCGGTCCAGCCATCGCCTTCCCCCCGGTTCGTCTCGGCGCTCGAGGCGTCGCATGAGCCGTCTGCTGAAAGTTGAAAGCGCCCGGGCCCCTGGGGAGCCCGGGCGCTTCGATTGGTAGCGGGGACAGGATTCGAACCTGCGACCTGCGGGTTATGAGCCCGCCGAGCTACCAGACTGCTCCACCCCGCAGCAATGTGCAGCAAACCTATATCCCCAGTTCGATGGGGTGTCAATTCACCGCGTTGCCGGCCCGCTGCGCACGCGCCGGCTCTCCCTGCGTCACCTGCTACGCCTTGCGGGCCACTTCCAGACACGTGGATCAGGAGGTGGAGACCATGGGAGTTCAAGAGAGAGGAATCTTCTTCACGCTGTCGCTCGCGGCGACGCTGCTGGCGTTGCCGGCCCTGGCGGGCTCGCTCTACGCT
Source organism: Myxococcales bacterium (assembly GCA_013215615.1). Classification (GTDB taxonomy): domain Bacteria; phylum Myxococcota_A; class UBA9160; order UBA9160; family SMWR01; genus JABSQX01. The sequence goes on from JABSQX010000125.1 coordinate 36,840, forward strand.
TGGCGTGGCGAGGACGGCGTGTACGCCTATACGGACGATTGGAACGCGGTTCCCGAACGCTATCGGGATTCGGTGAAGGTCTCCGAAACGAGGAGTCTCGAGGATTACGATCGCTTCACGGTGCAGGTCGGCAGCCTCGGCGCGGGCCACGAGGAGCGGGTTCGCGAGCGCCTGCATGCACTTCGGAAAGCGCGCGAGCAGGCCGCTGTGCCGACGCTGATGCAAGAAGCGGCCGCGCAGCAGGGTGGGGCGGTGGTTTCGCTGGGGAGCGCCGGACCGGGACAACCGCGCGTCGAGCTGTCTGCCGCAGATCCGAACACCCACGAGCCCATCGTCATCGAGCCGCTCATTACGCGACGGCCCGGGGATTCGCACACGCGCCGCAGTACGGTGATTCGACAGGGGGACCGCACCCTGGTGATCGTCAAGGGCAATCGCCACCAGCACAATCTCAGCAGCGACGTGATCGACGAGCGCGATCTCTAGCCGACACCGAAGCGCCGACTTCCGCGCCCAGGGGCTGTGATAGGATCTCGCGCGCGGGAGCCAACGCCGAGGCCAGGCAGCAGGTCGCCGCCTCCCTCGCGGGAGCCGCGCTGGGAGCCGTGACGGGAATCGTACTGGGAATCGACCTGGGGGGGAGCAAGCTGGCGCTTGCCCTGGGAACCTCGGAGGGTCGCGTGTTGGCTCGCTCTCGCCGGCCCACCGAGCCCAGTGGAGATGCGCTGCGGGACATCGCGCGCATCGTCGAGAGCGCCCGAGCCCTTCTCGCGGAGGCGGGGACCCGCGCTGCCGAGCTCGATGTCGTAGGGATCAGCGTGCCGGGCCTCGCGGACACGGCCAGCGGCCGGGTGCTGGATCCTCCGAACCTGCCCGGCTGGCGGGACGTGCCGGTCGCCGCCGAGCTTCGCGCGGCGCTGGGATGCCCGGTGCGCATGGAGAACGATGCGAACGCCGCGGCACTCGCGGAGTGGCGTTTTGGTGCCGCAGTCGGCTGCCGGAACGCGGTCTATCTCACCATGTCCACCGGTGTGGGCGCGGGAATCGTGCTGGACGGGAAGTTGTACAGGGGGCAGCTGGGACACGCGGGCGAACTGGGTCACGTACCCGTGGAGTGGGGGGGCGAGCGCTGCGCGTGTGGCCAGCAGGGCTGTCTAGAGGCCTACGTGGGGGGCCGTAGCCTGACCGCGCGGCTGCGTGAGTCCGTGCCGCCGCCGAGTCTCGTCGCGAAGCTGGCGGGCGGGCGAGAACACGTGACCCCCGAACACCTGCTCGCGGCTGCTCGGGAGGGCGACGCCTTCGCGATGGAGGAGTTGGCGCGCTTCAACCACTACCTGGCCCGGGGGATCGTGATGCTGGCCTTCAGCCTGGCCCCGGAGGTGGTGGTGCTGGGCACCATCGCCGCCGCCGCGGGGGAGGCCCTCTGCCTCGGGCCCGTACGCGAGCGGGTCCGCGAGAACGTATGGCCCCGCATCGCCCGTGCGATGCGCATCGAGAGCGCGGCACTGGGGGAGGAACTCCCCTACCGGGCGGCGCTGTGTGCGGCGCTGGAAGGCGAGCTCGTGGAGGCAGCGGAGCGCTGAGCCGCTTCGCCCGGGCGCTCGCGGATCAGCGATCCAGCGCTTCGATCTCCCCGGCGAGCGCCCCCAAGCTTCCCGCGCCGATCGCCTCCCGCATGCGCTTCATCAACCGCAGGTAGAAGTGAAGGTTGTGGAGGCTCGCCAGGCGACCTCCCAGACTCTCGTTGCTTCGCAACAGGTGTCGGAGGTAGGCGCGGGAGAAGTGCGCGCAGGTCGGGCAGTCGCAGCGGGGATCCGCGGGCGCCGGGTCATCGCGAAAGCGCGCGTTGCGCAGCCGCAACAGTCCTTCGCTGGTGAACAGCACCCCGTGCCGGCCGTGCCGGGTGGGCAGCACGCAGTCGAAGAGGTCCACGCCGGCGACGACGGCGCGCAGCAGATCCATCGGGCGCCCGATACCCATGAGGTAACGGGGCGCGCGCTCGGGGAGTTCTTCGTGTACTGCCTCCAGCAGGTCTACGCGCTGCCGGACTTCCTCTCCAAGGCCGAGGCCCCCGTGCGCGTAGCCCTCGAAGCCGATGCCGTGGGTCGCACGAGCGCTCGTGCGACCCACGGCATCGGCTTCGAGGGCTACGCGCACGGGGGCCTCGGCCTTGGAGAGGAAGTCCGGCAGCGCGTAGACCTGCTGGAGGCAGTACACGAAGAACTCCCCGAGCGCGCGCCCCGTTACCTCATGGGTATCGGGCGCCCGATGGATCTGCTGCGCGCCGTCGTCGCCGGCGTGGACCTCTTCGACTGCGTGCTGCCCACCCGGCACGGCCGGCACGGGGTGCTGTTCACCAGCGAAGGACTGTTGCGGCTGCGCAACGCGCGCTTTCGCGATGACCCGGCGCCCGCGGATCCCCGCTGCGACTGCCCGACCTGCGCGCACTTCTCCCGCGCCTACCTCCGACACCTGTTGCGAAGCAACGAGAGTCTGGGAGGTCGCCTGGCGAGCCTCCACAACCTTCACTTCTACCTGCGGTTGATGAAGCGCATGCGGGAGGCGATCGGCGCGGGAAGCTTGGGGGCGCTCGCCGGGGAGATCGAAGCGCTGGATCGCTGATCCGCGAGCGCCCGGGCGAAGCGGCTCAGCGCTCCGCTGCCTCCACGAGCTCGCCTTCCAGCGCCGCACACAGCGCCGCCCGGTAGGGGAGTTCCTCCCCCAGTGCCGCGCTCTCGATGCGCATCGCACGGGCGATGCGGGGCCATACGTTCTCGCGGACCCGCTCGCGTACGGGCCCGAGGCAGAGGGCCTCCCCCGCGGCGGCGGCGATGGTGCCCAGCACCACCACCTCCGGGGCCAGGCTGAAGGCCAGCATCACGATCCCCCGGGCCAGGTAGTGGTTGAAGCGCGCCAACTCCTCCATCGCGAAGGCGTCGCCCTCCCGAGCAGCCGCGAGCAGGTGTTCGGGGGTCACGTGTTCTCGCCCGCCCGCCAGCTTCGCGACGAGACTCGGCGGCGGCACGGACTCACGCAGCCGCGCGGTCAGGCTACGGCCCCCCACGTAGGCCTCTAGACAGCCCTGCTGGCCACACGCGCAGCGCTCGCCCCCCCACTCCACGGGTACGTGACCCAGTTCGCCCGCGTGTCCCAGCTGCCCCCTGTACAACTTCCCGTCCAGCACGATTCCCGCGCCCACACCGGTGGACATGGTGAGATAGACCGCGTTCCGGCAGCCGACTGCGGCACCAAAACGCCACTCCGCGAGTGCCGCGGCGTTCGCATCGTTCTCCATGCGCACCGGGCATCCCAGCGCCGCGCGAAGCTCGGCGGCGACCGGCACGTCCCGCCAGCCGGGCAGGTTCGGAGGATCCAGCACCCGGCCGCTGGCCGTGTCCGCGAGGCCCGGCACGCTGATCCCTACGACATCGAGCTCGGCAGCGCGGGTCCCCGCCTCCGCGAGAAGGGCTCGGGCGCTCTCGACGATGCGCGCGATGTCCCGCAGCGCATCTCCACTGGGCTCGGTGGGCCGGCGAGAGCGAGCCAACACGCGACCCTCCGAGGTTCCCAGGGCAAGCGCCAGCTTGCTCCCCCCCAGGTCGATTCCCAGTACGATTCCCGTCACGGCTCCCAGCGCGGCTCCCGCGAGGGAGGCGGCGACCTGCTGCCTGGCCTCGGCGTTGGCTCCCGCGCGCGAGATCCTATCACAGCCCCTGGGCGCGGAAGTCGGCGCTTCGGTGTCGGCTAGAGATCGCGCTCATCGATCACGTCGCTGCTGAGATTGTGCTGGTGGCGATTGCCCTTGACGATCACCAGGGTGCGGTCCCCCTGTCGAATCACCGTACTGCGGCGCGTGTGCGAATCCCCGGGCCGTCGCGTAATGAGCGGCTCGATGACGATGGGCTCGTGGGTGTTCGGATCTGCGGCAGACAGCTCGACGCGCGGTTGTCCCGGTCCGGCGCTCCCCAGCGAAACCACCGCCCCACCCTGCTGCGCGGCCGCTTCTTGCATCAGCGTCGGCACAGCGGCCTGCTCGCGCGCTTTCCGAAGTGCATGCAGGCGCTCGCGAACCCGCTCCTCGTGGCCCGCGCCGAGGCTGCCGACCTGCACCGTGAAGCGAGCGTAATCCTCGAGACTCCTCGTTTCGGAGACCTTCACCGAATCCCGATAGCGTTCGGGAATCGCGTTCCAATCGTCCGTATAGGCGTACACGCCGTCCTCGCCACGCCAAGCGTAGAGCGAGCCCGCCAGGGCCGGCA
>JABSQX010000126.1 GCA_013215615.1 Myxococcales bacterium
CAGCACGGCGCTCGAAGGAACGCAGGCCCCACTGGTGACGAGGCAGACCTGCGCGTCGTCCACCGGGCTCGTCGACTCGCCGCGCAGCGAGCGGACGCCCTCGACGACGTGGTTGAGGCCGTGGATGTAGGCCTCGGAGAGGCTGCCGCCGGCGGTATTGGTGGGGATCGTGGCGGCGGGCCCGTCGATGTGCCCGTCGCACACGAAGTCCCCCGCTTCTCCCGTCTTGCAAAAGCCGAAGGCCTCGAGGCCGTAGAGGACCACGGGCGAGAACATGTCGTACATCTGCAGCACGTCGACATCGTCGGGGCCGATCTGCGCCATCGCGTAGAGGTCGCGGGCCGTGTAGCGGCCCGGCCAGTCCCAGACGTCCCGCTTGTAGAGATTGGTCATCGCGAAGTGCTGGGGGCCGGTGCCCTGGGCAACGCCGGAGACGTAGATGGGCATTTGCGCGCAGTCCCGGGCGCGGTCGGCAGCCACCAACACCACCGCGCAGGCCCCGTCGTTCTCCGGGCAGCATTCCAGCAGGTGCAGGGGATCGGAGATCATGCGGGAGGAGAGGACGTCCTCCACCGTGATGGGTTCACGGAAATAGGCGTTGGGGTTTCTGGCCGCGTGGGCGCGCTGGGCCACGGACACGCGTGCGAAGCACTCGGCGGGGGCGCCGAAATCGTGGAGGTAGCGGCGCGCCATGAAGGCCTGGGTGTGCACGGGGTTCACCAGCCCGTAGGGGACCTGGAAGGCGTCGCTGCCGCCGACCTCCCAGCCGGTCTTCGACCAGGGGCGTCCGCCCACGGTGCCGCGGTTGCGCGCCCGGTAGGCCACGGCCACTTGGCATTGTCCAGTGGCGATGGCCTGGACGGCGAGCACCACCGGCGCGCAGGCGGCCCCTCCGCCTCCGCTCGCCGAGGCCCATGCCCGAAGATTGTGCGCGCCCAGGCGCCGCGCGAGCAGGGGTGCGCCCCCGGCCTGGCCCTCCACGTGAAAGATCCCGTCCACCTCGGCGCTGTCGATCCCGGCTTCTTGCAGCGCTGCGCGCGACACCTCGTAGGCGGTCTCGTCCTCGGGCCGGCCGATCTCCCGCACGAATTCGCTCTGGGCGATGCCCACGATGGCGCTTGCGTCGCGAAGCATGTGGGCAGCATATCAGGCGGATCCGAGCCTGGGGTATCGTGGCGCGCGATTTCCGCGTGCGACCGCGGAGGGCGAACTCGCCCCGCGAAGACCGGCCCACGCGGCCGGCGAGGAGACGGATTCATGACCGCAGCCCCCGACCTGCTGTGCGAGAAGCGCGATGGTGTGGCGACCCTCACCCTCAACCGGCCCGAGCGCAAGAACGCCATGACGCCCCAGATGCTGTGCCTGTTGGCCGAAGCCTGGCAGGATCTCGAACGCGATGACGAGGTACGCGCCGTCATCCTGACCGCGCAGGGCGAGTCGGCCTTTTGTCCGGGTGGGGACATGGAGGCGATGGTGCCCGTCATCACCGGGAGTCGGGAGCCCGCGGATGAGTGGGAGCGGCGCTACCGGGCCGACCAGACGGAAATCTCGCGCATCGCATTCCTCAACCCCTACCCCTTCGACAAGCCGATCGTCGCCGCTATCAACGGCGACGCGGTGTCGGGTGGCTGCGAGATCCTGCATGCCACCGACATCCGCATCGCCTCGCGAGAGGCCCGCTTCGGCCTGCGGGAGATCGAGCGCGGCTTGATCCCAGCCGGCGGCTCCCTCGCCAAGCTGCATCGTCAGGTCCCCTACTGCCGGGCCATCGAGATGGTGCTGCTGTGTGAACGGATTCCCGCCGAGGAGGCCCGGGCCATCGGGCTCATCAACGAGGTCGTGGAGCCGGAAGAGGTCTTGCCGCGCGCCCGGGCGATCGCGCAGCGCCTGGCCTCCTTCGACCCCGCCGCCGTGCAGACCGCCAAGCGCACCCTGCGCCAGAGCTGGGGGCTCCCCGAGGAGGAGGCCTGCCGAATCCAGCAGCAGTCCTACGACGACTTCATGGCCGCCCGGGCCTGAACGACGGGTTGCGCGCCCGGTCAGTCCGCAAGTGCCGGCATCACCTCGCTGCCGAAGAGTTCGATGCACTCTCGCAGCTCCGCCTCGGGTAGCCCACCGGGGTCGAACATCACCAGGTGCCGTTGGGTCCCCAGCGACTCTCGGAGCTTCCCGATGCGCTCGACGAGTTGCGCGGGACTGCCGCACATCGCCACCTCGTCGATGAAACTCTCGGCCCTCCAGTCGAAGTCCATGGGTTGGTGTTGGCTGGCGAGCAGCGCGCCCGCCCAGCGCAGGTACTGGTCGTAGTAGGGGAGCCAGCGGCGCCGGGCCTCCTGGGAGTCGCGTGCCACGAAGCAGTGCGCGCAGGTGCCCACCCGGGCGTCCGCCGGGTCGCGGCCGTGGGCCTCCCAGCGCTCCAGGTAGCGGTCGCGGGCTGGCTGGAACAGCTCGGCGGGGCCGAAGACCGAGGGCAACATCAGCGGCAGGCCGTTGCGCGCGGCGAGATCCACCGAGGCGCCCGCGCTTCCGATCCACACCGGCGGATGCGGGCGCTGCAGGGGGCGTGGCTGCACGGTGATGCTCCGCAGCGGTGCGCGGAAGCGCGGGCTGCAACTCACCTCCTCCTCGCTCCAGACGCGCAGCAGCAGCTCCACGTTCTCCACGTAGCGCGGGTCGGCCTCTTCCCAGGGCTGCCCGAAGGTGCGGAAGGTGTCCGAGAAGGCCCCCTTGCCCATCACCAGCTCCACGCGTCCGTTCGAGAGCTGGTCCACCGTCGCGTAGTCCTCGGCGACGCGCAGGGGATCGAGGTTGGCGGCCAGCGTGGTGGCCGTGGAGAGGCGGATGCGCTCCGTGCGCTCCGCGATGGCGGCCAGTACCACCGGTGGCGCGGAGAGGATGTACTCACTGAAGTGGTGCTCGCCCAGGTGGACGGAGTGGAAGCCCGCGGCCTCGGCCCAGACCGCCTGCTCGACGAAGTTGCGCTGGCGTCCGGCCTGGGGCGTCGCATGGCGGCGCGTTGCCGGGTCGGGAAGCCAGTCGCCAAGGGTCATGAGCCCCAGCTGCAAGGTCCGCGCACTCACTCCGGGGCGGGCAAGGTGTCGGCCACCGCGGTATCCGCGAAGAAGTCCGGATTCGTGGCGCTGAACATTGCGAGGGCGTTGTCGCAGGTGAAGGCGCGGAAGTCCCGGGCGTTCAGGTGCCCGTTCTCCACCAACTCCCAGGCCTCGACGAGCACGTTTCGGCAGTCGGGCACGTCCCAGTGGCCGATGTCGCTGGCGAAGACCGCGCGCAGCTTCGCGCCCTGGGGGATCTTGGCGGTGTCGAAGGCGATGGCGTTCATGGGGTCGTCGGCCTCGCAGCCGAAGAAGAACTGTTCCTCGAAGATCTGCTTGACGTCCTCCGCACTCTCGATGCCGCTCTGCGCGAATTCGTCGGTCACCTCGCGGTCCTCCTCGGGGTCGCTCAGCATCAGCAGCGCCTCGTCGAGGCGGTCCGCCCGCTCGCGGAAGGCGGCGGGGGCGTATTCCTGCAGGAGCGCTTCGAAGTGCTCGCGGTCCAGGTTGGCGGGGTCGTAGTGGGCGACGTTTCCGCCTCCTCGCTTCGCATAGTGGCCCAGGATGTCCGAGTAGAGGTTGGCCGCCCAGGCCACGCCCCCCTCCAGGAAGGCGAATCGCAGTTTCGGGAAGCGCCGGGGTACGCCGCCCAGGAAGATCGAACGGCAGGCCGCTTCGCCCGCCGTCGCGAAGTTGCCGATGTGGTTGTACACGTAGCTGCTGCGCGAGACCCGCGTCCCCCAGCCCTGGCCGCTCGAGTGGAAGGTGGGGGAGACCCCGAGTTCCTGGCAGCGCTGCCAGACCGGGTCGTAGTCGTAGTCGCTGTCGTGGGCCAGCGTGTCGAGCCAGCGCGCGCCGCGCACGTGCTCGGCACCGGGCACCGGCCGGGGGATCACGCCGGAGAGCATCACGGCTTTCAGACCCAGTTCCCCCACCGCGTAATCGAGTTCCGCGATGGCTTCCTCCGGTGTAAACATGGGGATGGCGGCGACCGGCTCCAGGCGATCGCGGTAGCCGGCATAGAACTCCGCGTAGTAGCGGTTGTAGGCGCGAGCCGAGGCGCGGCGTACCTCCTCGTCGTCGAGCGCCGTGACGGTGAGACCGTATGTGGGGAAGAGCAGCGCGAAGTCGATCCCCAACTCGTCGAGTCGCTGGTACATGAGCTGGGGGAACATCGCGGTGGCGCGATCCAGGGTGTTGCGGGTCGGCAGCCCCCACCACGCGAAGCGCGTCATTCCCAGTTCCCTGCGCTTCTCCCACGGGACCTGGCGGGCCAGGCGCCCGCCCGTAGAGAGCCGGTCGAAGCGCTGGGCGACCTCCTCTCCTGCCAATTCCACCAGGAAGTCGCGGACCTGGGGGATGAACTCGATCAGGTGCCCGTCGCCGTCCACGATGGGGTGGTCGAGCTGGGCGCGGATCTTCTCCACGGGGTCGTTGCGTGTGGGCTGCATGGGAGGCCTCCGAAGTCTTCGCGGGGATTCTGTGCCGCACGGACCGTCCTGTAAAGTCGCGCCTTGACGCCCGCGGGATCCTCTTGCAGGCTGCCCGCTCGGGCGTTCTGCAACCGCAAGGGAGGTAGACCCGTGAGCGCAGCCATCGATCCCCTTGCCGAGGCCAAGGCGCTTAGATCCCTGGTCGAGGCGGAAGCCGATGCCACGGACCGCGACCTCACCCTCACCCCGCTCCTCGTGGAGGCCTTCGCGAGGTCGAAACTCTTTCACCTGATGGTCCCCGAGGCCTTCGGCGGCCTGGAGGCTCCGACCGACACGCTGCTCGACGTCTTCGAGGAACTCTCCCACCAGGATGGATCGGTGGGTTGGACGCAGATGGCCAACGCCAGCGCCACCTCCTACGTGGCCTTCCTGGATCCCGCGCTCGGCAAGGCGATGCTCGCCGACCCGCCCGAGTCCGTCTTCGCCGGGCAGTTCGCTCCACGCGGCGAGGTGAAGCGCGAGTCCGGGGGTTACCGGGTCTCCGGCAGCTTCGGGTTCGGCAGCGGCAGTGCGCACGCCAGCTACCTGGGCGGCGCCGGCATGCTCTTCAACGATGACGGCAGCCCGGAGATTCTCGAGAGTGGCATGCCGGGTTACCTGTGCTTCTTCGTGCCCCGGGGGCAGGTGGAGTTCGAAGGGGGCTGGGACGTGATGGGGCTCCGGGGCACCGGCAGTTTCGACTACCGGATTCCCGAACAGCACGTGGACGCCGAGGCGGGTTTCTTCCTCTTCGAATCGACGGTGCGAACCGGCGGCGCACTCTACGGGCTCGGTGCCACTGCGCTGGCAGGCCTGGGCCACGCGGGCTGGGGGCTGGGGGTCGCCCAGCGCGCCCTGGACGAAATCGTTGGCATCGCGGCAGGAGGTCGCGTCAGAATGGGCGCCGCCGCGCTCGTCGACCAGCAGGTCTTCCAGCGCGAACTCGGGGAGCACAGCCTGGCGCTGCACTCGGTCCGCCTACTGGTGCACGACGTCTACGGTCGCGCTCAGGAGCGCCTGCGCGCGGGCGACCCGCTCGACAAGAGCTGGAACGACGAACTGATGGCCTCGGTCGCCTATCTCACCCAGGTGGCGGAGAGCGCCACCCTCTTCTCCTACCGTGCGGCGGGCAGCCAGGGACTTCGAAACCCCAGCTGCGTGCAGCGCTGCTTCCGCGACATGTTCACCGGCGGGCTGCACGTCTACGTGGACCGCCGCAGCTACGAGGAGCTGGCGCGCGGCCGCCTGGCGGGAAACTGAAAAGCGGCTCCCTCCCTTCTCGAAGCGAGCGCAGCGCGGATCTGCGCGCTGCCGTGGACCTCAGATCGTCAGCACGGTACGGATACCCTGGGCGGCTGCCACGTCCGCCATGCCCTCATTGATCTCCTCGAGTGGCCGGCGGGCGGTGATCATGCTCTCGAGGTCCAGGCGCCCGGCCTTCCAGAGGGCCACCAGGCGCGGGATCTCGTAGAGCGAGTTACAGCTGCCCAGCACGCAGCCGATCAGCTTCTTCTCCTGAACGCCGAAGAGCGCGGCCGGGGACAGCGTCACGGGATCGTCGATGGGAATGGCGCCCACGATCACGGTGGTCCCGCCGTTCCGGCAGGCCCCGATGCCGGTGTGCACGAGCACCGAGCGACCGACCGCGTCGAACGCACAATCGACTCCCACGCCGGTGATCTCGTAGCAGCGGCTCACCACGTCCTCGCTTTCGGGGTCGATGCAGTCGGTGGCCCCGAAGCGCGCTGCCGACTCGCGCCGGGCCGCCACGGGGTCCGAGACCAGGATGCGCGAGGCGCCTGCGATCCGGGCTCCTTGCACGATAGAGAGGCCGATGCCGCCCAGCCCCATCACCAGCACGGTGGCACCGGGCGTCACCTTGGCGGTGTTGAGCACGGCGCCCACCCCGGTCTGTACCGCGCAGCCGATCACGCAGGCGGTCTCGAGGGGTACGTCGGCGTCCACCACGACGGCGCCCGACGCTTGCGTGAGCACCCGCTCCGCGAAGCCGGCGACCCCGAAGCCCCGGAAGACCCGCTCGCCCTTGCGGGAGAGCCCGGTGCTGCCGTCCGGGAAGGCGTTGGTCTGGATCGAGATCGTCTGCACGCAGAGCGCCGCTTCGCCGCGAACGCAGTAGTAGCAGAGGCCGCAGGGCGGACAGGGGGACAGCACTACCTTGTCGCCGGCGCGGTGACTCTCCACGCCGGGGCCCACCGCTTCCACGACGCCGGCGGCCTCGTGGCCGAGGATCACCGGCAGCGTGGTCGCCGGGAAGCTTCCATCCACGATGCTCAGATCCGAATGGCAGATCCCGCAGTGGGAAACGGCCACCCGGACCTGGCCGGGTGCGGGGTCGGCGATCTCTACGTCTTCCAGTATGCGCAGCGGTTCGCCCGCTTTCTCGAGTACGGCAGCCTTCAAGAGGAACCCTCCCGTGTCCGCAGAAATCGCGGTGACCGCAAGCTAGCGCCGAGGCCCTGACAGCGGCTACTCTGGCGCCGCGCGGAGCCAGCCGCGTCGCTTCGTGAACGACTCGCGATGCACTGCAGCGGCTGGAGCGACGGACGAGACGCGCGGGGAAGCGAGCGCTTGGCACGAGACGACCTGATCCAGGGCACCGGAACCGTCGAGAAGATCCTCGGCGGGGGTCGCTACCAGATCGAACTCGAGAGCGGCCAGACGGTCACCGCCCAGTTGTCCGGCCGCATGCGCCGCTTTCGGATTCGCGTGATTCCCGGAGACCGGGTGCAGGTGGGGCTCTCGCCCTATGACCCGACTCATGGCTTCATCACCTTCCGCCTGCGTGAGGGCCAGACCGCCCGATAGCCGAGAGGCGCGGGTCGCCGGAGGCTCCCTGTGTCGATCCCCGTCTCGGTGGTCCTACGCCTCAAGGCCATCCAGGCCTGGGATCGTTGGCGGCTGCGCGGCCAGCAGGCGCGACATCCGGGCCTTCGTATCCATCCCGATGCCAGCAGCAACCTGGCCTCTGCGTATTTCGCGCTGGAGCCGGGTGCGGAGCTGCGGATCGGGGCGGGGGTCGTCACCGAGCGCCGCGCGGGCGCCTTGCGCTTCCTGCTGTCCCGTGGGGCCCGGGTCGAGGTGGGGGAGGGCACCTGGTTGCGCACGGAAGTCCAGCCGGTGTTGCTGGTGGCGGGCCCGGGCGCAGAGATCCGGATCGGGCCAGAGGGATTTCTGAACGGCTGTCACCTGAGTGCCAAGTCGACGTTGACCCTGGGCCGGCGTGCCTGGGTGGGCTTCGGGAGCCGGCTCATCGACGCAGACCAGCACGATCTCGACGCCGAACATCCCGAACGGGTGGCGCCCATCGAGGTGGGGGACTGCGCGTGGATCGCCGGGGACGTCAGCGTGATGCGGGGAGTCCGCATCGGTGAGCACGCGGTGGTCGGCGCCCGCTCGCTGGTCACCGCGGACGTGCCGCCTCACAGCGTGGCCTTCGGACAACCGGCCCGAGTGCGGGGCGAGGTCGGCGATCGCTCGCGGACCCGGTAGTTTCCCCGCATGACGCTGCGCATCGCCCTGTTCGGACAGGCACCCTTCGGGCGTGACACTTTGGTGAAGGTGCTCGAGGCGGGCCACGAAGTGGTGGGCGTCTACGCACCGCCTGCGGGCTCCCGCCCGGACCCCATGGCCGCCGAGGCCCTGGAGCAGGGCCTGCCGCTCTTCCGGCACCGATACTTCCGCAAGCAGGGGGAGGCCCGGCCCGAACTCGTCGCCGAGCACGCTGCGCTTCACGCGGACCTCAACGTGCTGGCCTTCGTGACGGCCTTCCTGCCCGAGGAGATCCTGGAGGCGCCCCGCTTTGCGTCTCTCTGCTTCCATCCTTCCTTGTTGCCCCGTTTCCGCGGCGGCAACGCGCTGGCCTGGCAGATCATGTTGGGCGCCCAGGCGGCGGGGGTCACGGTCTTCCGCCCGGACTCCGGCGTGGATACCGGGCCCATCGTGATCCAGAAGGGTCCCGTGCCCATCGAGGCGCACGATACGGCGGGCACGCTCTACTTTCAGAAGCTCTACCCCCTGGGTCTCGAGGCCATCGCCGAGGCGGTGGCGGCGGTGGCGGCGGGCACGGCGCTCTACCAGGAGCAGGATGAGGGCCCGGCCAGTCACCAGGGCCTGGTCACCGAGGAGGACGCGCGGATCGACTGGCAGCGCCCGGTGGTCGAACTCGACCGCTGGATTCGAGGCTGTGATCCCCAGCCGGGGGCCTGGACGCTGCGGGACGGGGAGGTGCTGCGTTGCTACGACGGGCGCCTCGAGGCCGGCTCCGCGGAGGCTCCCCCCGGAGAGATCCTGGGCTTTGCGGACGGGCGCGTGCTGCTGGCCGCCCAGGGCGGCCGCTTGTCGGCAGGGCGCCTGCGGCTCGGGAGTGCCGCCAAGCTCCCGGCCGCCGAACTGGGGCTCGAGGTGGGCGAGCGGCTGGGCTGAGGGACGCCCCTGGCCCGTATTGTCGGGGGGGCTCGCGGTCAGAGGTGTCGAAGTGCGCTGGACGCGCAGCCAGCTGCTTGAAACGCAAGATTTCACGCCTAAACTACGGCTCGCTGTCGGCCGATCGGAAGGGCCGGCCTGAGTTCTGGCGCCCTGGGGCGGAGCAGTACCCGGGTCCGAAACCGCGGTCAGAACGCAGAAGAGGGCCCGACCTGTCCCCGATCGGGGGAGAGAGCAGGCGGGGCCACCCGAACCCGAGGAGGGTCCGGTCCGGGAGTTCCCAAGGAGCATCCCACGGACGAGACGAAGCATGAGCGACGAGCTTTCGAAGATTCGCAACATCGGCATCAGTGCCCACATCGACTCGGGGAAGACCACGCTCACCGAGCGCATCCTCTTCTACACCCAGCGGATCCACCGGATCCACGAGGTGCGGGGCAAGGACGCGGTGGGCGCCACCATGGATTTCATGGAGCTCGAACGCGAGCGTGGCATCACCATCGCCTCGGCGGCCACGCACTGCGAATGGGATCGCCATCACATCAACATCATCGACACACCCGGTCACGTGGACTTCACGATCGAGGTGGAGCGCTCCCTGCGCGTGCTGGACGGCGCCGTGTTGGTGCTCTGCGGGGTCGCTGGCGTGCAGTCCCAGTCCATGACCGTCGACCGGCAGATGCGTCGCTACAAGGTTCCGCGCCTGGCCTTCATCAACAAGCTCGACCGCTCGGGCGCCAATCCCCAGCGGGTGACCACCCAACTTTGCGAGAAGCTCAAGCACAATGCAGTGCTCATGCAGCTGCCGATCGGTCTCGAGGCGGATCACCAGGGTGTGGTGGATCTCGTGACCATGAAGGCCCTCTACTTCGACGGTCCCAACGGGGAGGAGATCCGCGAGGAGGAGATCCCCGAAGGCATGCGGAGCGAGGCGGAGGCCGCTCGTGAGACCATGCTCGATGCCGTCTCCCTCTACTCCGACGAACTCACCGAGGCCATCCTCGAGGAACGTGTGAGCGAGGACCTGATCCACGAGGCGGTTCGCGGAGGCGTGCTCTCGCAGGATCTCACGCCGGTCTTCCTGGGCTCTGCGTACAAGAACAAGGGCGTGCAGCCCCTGCTCGACGCCGTCACCCGCTACCTCCCCGATCCCACCGAGGTGGAGAACTCGGGCGTGGATCTCTCCAACGACGAGGCGCCCATCAGCCTGGCCGCCGATCCCAACAAGCCGCTGGTGGCGCTGGCCTTCAAGCTCGAGGACGGGCGCTACGGTCAGCTCACCTACCTGCGCGTCTACCAGGGACGCATCGCCAAGGGCTCCTCGATCGTCAACTCCCGCACCCGCAAGCGCCACAAGGTGGGGCGACTAGGCCGCATGCACGCAGACCAGATGGAGGATATGGACGCGGCGGTGGCCGGCGACATCGTGGCCATTTTCGGCATCGACTGCGCGTCCGGCGACACCTTCACCGACGAGTCCATCCAGGTAGCGATGAGTTCCATGCACGTGCCGGCCCCGGTGATCTCACTCTCCGTGAAGCCCGTGGATTCCAAGGCCCAGGACAACATGGGCAAGGCGCTAGGACGTTTCGTCCGCGAGGATCCGACCTTCCATTCCGGTGTGGACCCGGAGAGCGGCGAGACGGTGATCCGCGGCATGGGCGAATTGCACCTCGAGGTCTACGTGGAGCGCATGAAGCGCGAGTACAATGCCGAGGTGGAGACCGGGCCCCCCCAGGTCGCCTACCGGGAGGCGGTCTCGCAGCGCGCGGAGTTCAACACCATCCACAAGAAGCAGACCGGCGGCTCCGGCCAGTTTGGTCGGGTCGAGGGCTACGTGGAGCCCATGGACGATGGCGACTTCGAATTCCTGAACGAGGTGCGCGGCGGCTCCGTGCCCACGGAGTACATTCCGGCAGTGGAGAAGGGCTTCCGGAGTGCCATGGCCAAGGGCCGCCTGATCGGCTTCCCGGTCACGGGCGTGCGCGTCGTTCTCACCGATGGTCAGTCTCATAGCGTCGACTCCTCGGAGATGGCCTTCCAGACCGCGGGCCGCAAGGCCTTCCGCGAGGTCTATGGCCGCGCCAAGCCGGTGGTTCTCGAGCCGGTGATGAAACTCGAGGTCGAGAGCCCCAACGAGTTCCAGGGCGCCGTCCTGAAGACGGTGATGCAGCGACGCGGCATCGTGATGGGGACCACCGAAGAGGACGGCTTCTGCCGGCTCGAGGGCGAGGTGCCGCTCGCCGAGATGTTTGGCTACGCGACGGACCTGCGCTCCTGTACCCAGGGCAAGGCCGAGTTCACCATGGAATTTGCGCGCTACGTCCGCGTGCCCGCGGACGTGCAGGAAGCGCTGAAGAAGGAGTACGGGTCGTCCAGTGCGACGGACGACGATGACTAGGCTCTGCCCGAGACCCAGCCAGGAGGCGCCGTGTATCGAAAGTTCCTGAACGTCCGGAGTCCGCTGCGATTGCTCGAGAAGGGACTGCACGGGGGCTTGGGGCCAGGCAACCTGGGCGTGGTGCTGGCCGGCCACGGCGTCGGAAAGACCTCCTTCCTGGTGGGCGTGGCGATGGACGAGCTGCTGCGCGAGGGGCGCGTCTTGCACGTCTCGCTCTCCCACTCCGTGCGCCACGTCCGCGCCCACTACGACACCGTCTACGAGGAACTCGCCGGGTCCACCCACCTCGAGGACGAGCGGCTGATCCACGGAGAGATCGATCGCCGCCGCAGTGTCCGGGTGTATCCGCCGGGTTCACTCACCATGCAGAGGCTGCGCGAGGCCGTGGCTGTCGAGAGCGAGATCGCCGGGAAGCCCTCCCTGTTGATCCTGGAGGGCGTGGACCTCGCCGCCATGTCACGCCCCGAGGCGGTGGACCTCAAGGAGTTGGCGTCGGAACTGGGGGCGGAGGTCTGGATCGAAGCGGCCAGCAGCGAGGAACACGTGGGCATGTTGCCCCCCGCCGTGGCGGCCCTCGACGACCTCATCTCCGTGGTCCTGGCCCTCGAGCCCGAGGCACAGGTCGTCAGGCTGCGAGCCCTCAAGGATCACGAGAACCCCGACGTCGCGGATCTGCACGTCTCGCTGGATCCCCACACGCTGCTGCTGGTGCGCAGCTGAGCGAGGGCTCGGCTACTGGAACTCCGCGAGCTTTTCGCGGTAGGCACCCCGCAGGCTATTGGCCTCTGCACGCGTGAAGCCCAGCTCCTCGCCGATGAGCACGATCTCCGCACTCTCATCGGTGGAGATGGTGCCGTCCGCCGCAGCCACCGCGTAGAGGCACTGGAGGAGCTTGCCGCGCTGCGCGCGGGTCGAGATCTTGCGGAACTCTCGGGTCACCACGTAGTCCTGGGTGCCCCCCAGCGAGCGGGCCTGGCTCTTTGCGATCTCCACCACCAGCGCGGCCTCGGATTCCGAGAGCCCGGCGAGCTCTCGAGCGATTCGCTGCATCTCGCTGGTCTCGGCCTCGTCGATTTGCAGGTCCGCGTGGGCGATGCGCGCCAGCACGTACGCGAAGGCGGCCAGGTAACGGGCCTCTTCGGGAGCCAGCCGGTCGAGTTTCGCGGCGATCCGTTGAACGGTCTCGCTTTCCCCTCGCGACTCGCGTTCCGCTCCCTCGATGCCCAAGAAACGCAGCAGGCTCACGGAGTCTCCTTTCCCCGAGAGTCTACGCGATCTCGGCTGCCGGGGGCCGCCTCAAACCCGCAAGCGGATCAGGCGCTTCAACCACCTGCGCAGTGCCGGGGTCGCTCGCTCTTTCGCGCGCAGACCCGCCACGCGCGCGATGCCCTGGGCCAGGGTGGGGTAGGGGTGGATGACGTCGAGGAGCTTGCCGAGGCCTTGCCCCGTCAGCATGGCCAGCGTCAGCTCGCCGATCAGCTCGCCCGCATGGGGAGCCACGATGCTCGCACCCACGATGCGGTCGCGCTTCCGCTGCAGGAGGATTTTCAGGAAGCCCTCCTCCTCCCCGTCGGTGACGGCGCGGTTCAGCTCGGAGAGCGGCACCGTGTAGCTGTCCACCTCGATTCCCGCGGCCAGAGCCTCGCCGCGGCCCAGTCCCACGTGGGCGATCTCCGGGTCCGTGTATGTGCACCAGGGCATCACCAGCCGGGAGAGCCGCGCCCGGCCCAGGGGACCCAGGGAGAAGAGCGCGTTGCGGACTGCGATCCTGGCGGCGGCGTCGGCGGCGTGGGTGAACTGCCAGCGCATGCAGACGTCGCCCGCCGCGTAAATCCGGGGATTCCGGGTGCGCAGGAAGTCGTCCACGTGTACGCCGCGGAGCGCGTCGTAGGCGACGCCCGCTGCCTCGAGGCCCATCTCCTCCACGTTGGGTGTGCGCCCCACCGCTAGCAGGATCCGGTCGGCCGGCAGCTGTCGCACCGCTCCGTCGGAAGAGCGGTAGTGGATGCAGGCTGCTTGGGGGCCGCCGTCAACCCGCTCGATGCGCGCGCTGTCCTCGATCCGCAGCCCTTCGGCGCGCAGCCTCGCGTCCAGGACGCGGGCAGTCTCCCGGTCTTCGCGCGGCAGCACGTGGGCGTCGGCGTGTAGCAGGCTCACCTGGGAGCCCAGGCGCGCGAAGGCCTGGGCGAGCTCGCAGCCGATCGGCCCGCCGCCGATCACGGCCAGGCGTTCGGGGAGCGTCTCGAGATCGAAGACGCTCTCGCTGGTGAGGGGGCCGGCCTCGGCGAGACCCGGGATGGGGAGGGAAGCCGGGCGCGCCCCGGTGGCCAGCACTGCGCGCTTGAAGCGCAGGGTGCGCCCGTCGACTTCGAGACGGTCACGGCCGCTGAAGTGTGCCCGGCCCAGGAAGACCGCGACGCCCAGTTCGTCGCGGTAGCGGAGTGCCGAGTCCTCGTGGCTGATGCGCGCGCGGATCTCGCGCATGCGCTCCATCACCCGCGCGAAGTCCGGCGCGGCACCGGCGGCCAGCTCGAGCCCCAGCTCCCGCTGGGCGCGGTGCGCCTCGGCGACCATTCGCGAGGCCCGGAGCAGGCTCTTGGACGGCACGCAGCCGGTGTTCAGGCAGTCGCCCCCCAGGTGCTGCTCTTCCACCAGGGCCACCCGGGCGCCGAGGCCGGCGGCCAGGGCCGCGCTGATGAGCCCCGCCGAGCCCGCGCCCACCACCACCAGGTCGTAACGGGCTCGCGGCTCGGGGTTTTGCCAGTCGCCGGGGAAGACGTTCTCGAGCAGCCGGCCGTCGTGGGGGCTGCCGGTCCGCGGGCTCGAGGGGCGGCGACTCATCGGGGCTCCGCTTCGCCAGGTTGGGGGGTCACGTGGGCCTCCTCGAGCGCGCGACGCGCGATGCGCGCCACCATCACCGCCACGCCCAGGGTGGCGACCACTCCAAGGGCCAGCAGCGCGTTTTCCAGCGGCGTTCGCGCAGGCTCCACGCCGCCCGCGAGGCTTGCCACCTCGCCCGCTGCTCTGCCCAGGAACACGTAGGCGAGGGTGACGGGCAGCATGCCGGGCGCGGCCAGCAGGGTATCGACGAAGCGGATCTGCGTGAGTCCCAGCGCGTAGTTGAGCAGGTTGAAGGGGAAGAGCGGCGAGAGGCGCATCAGCAGCACGATCCTCCAGCCTTGTTCACCCACGGCCCGGTCCAGTGCCTGGAAGCGTGGATCGCGGGCGATCCACCTCTCCGCGCTGCCGCGCGCCGCGTAGCGGGCCACCCAGAAGGCCAGCGAGGAACCCAGCACCGCCGCGACGAAGACGTAGAACGTGCCGGCTGCCAGCCCGAAGGTGGCGCCGGCAGCCAGCGTCAGCAGCACCGCGGGTGCGAAGGCCACGACTGCCAGCGCGTAGCCCGCGATGAAGACGGCGGGCCCCCAGGCGCCGAGTCCGCCCACCCAGTGCTGGAAGGCGGGCAGGCTCGCACCGGCCAGCCGCCCCAGCGCGACCAGGGCCGCCAGACCGACCGCGATGACCAGCATCCGTCTTGCGAGCCGCGGAAGTTGTTTCCGTTTGGACATCTCACTCCCAGGGCGCGCCTGCGGCCCATCGGGCGGAAGGGGTGACTCGAAGGGGCTCCCGTGGGCCCGCAGGGGCGATCGTAGGGCTTCGCGGCTCAGCGGGTGAGGGCCCCCCCGCAGCTCGAGCCGGCGCCCGCCGTACAGCCGAAACAGTGGCCGCCGGTGGCGATGCTTGCTGGCGCGAGACTCGAGAGGTCCTCGATGTCCCAGAGGTTGCGCGGGCGGAAGCCCAGCGGAATCTCCAGCATCTGGTTGAAGTCGCAATCGTAGAGATCGCCTTGCCAACTCACGGAGACCAGCTCGCGGCACATCAACCCGGGCAGCGTCGCGGGGTTGAAGTGGTTGACGAGCAGGCCCATGTAGGATTCGAGTTCGCCGTCTCGCGCAAGGGAGTGAGCGAAGCGCTTGATGGGCATGTTGGTGAGCGTGCGGAGCTGGTCGAAGCGGATGCCGTGTTCGCGGAACAGCGCTTCCCGGTACTCGGCCTGGAGTTGCGCCTGGTCCGGGGGGAGACTCGCGCCCAGCGGGTTGTAGACCAGGTCGAGTTCGAGCCCGATGCCCGGCTGCGCGTAGCCCAGCGCGTTGAGCCACTGCAGGGCCTCGATGCTGCGGGTGTAGACGCCGTGGCCTCGTTGCTGGTCGACGTTCTGCTGCGAATGGCAGGGCAGGGAGGCCACCACCTTCACCCGCTGCACGGCGAGAAAGTCCGGGGTGTCCTGCTGGCCGGGCTGGTAGAAGACGGTGAGGTTGCAGCGGTCGACCACCTGCCGCCCGAGCGCCCGGGCTCCGCGCACCAGGGTGCGGAAGCCCGGACAGAGTTCCGGCGCGCCCCCAGTGAGATCCAGCGTCGTGATTCCCGGGGAGCGTTCCAGCAGCTGGAGGATGCGCTCGACCACGCGCTCTCCCATCACCTCGCTGCGCTTTGGGCCGGCCTCGACGTGGCAGTGGTGGCAGGCCAGGTCGCAGCGCCGGCCGACATTGACCTGCAGGGTGGTGGGCGGGCTGCGTCGGAGCCCCCGGGGCTCGATCTCGCGGAGCCGTGCGTCGAAGTCCGGGGCGGGCAGCGGGCTCGCGTCGCGCATCGCGGAACAGGGTATCCCGAGCGATCCCCGACGGCTCAGCGCGAGGCGAAGCGGAAGTCCGCGAAGCGGGCCGCGGCCTGCTGGCAGCTCTGGTCGGAATCCGTCATCAGCGCGAGTCCAATGGGGTTGCGGGGCTCCCGCCCGAAGGCCGCGAGGTACTCCGCGGGGACGTCCACCGAAGCCTGCTGCCACTGGCCACCCGGGCCGGTGCCCAGTACCCGCATGCGCGAGTCCTGGGCGTAGGGATTCGTCCAGCGGGCGCCCAGGGGTTCGCGGCTGCTCCAGACGAAGATGAGCGCGCTGCCCGGAGGTTCCCGTTCGTAGAGGATGCGTGCGATGGTTCGCTGCAGCCGGCTGAAGAAGCTGCTGTGTTCCTTTTCGAAGGGGAAGAGCACGTACACGCGAGCCGCGAAGTCGTCGCCGGGCTTGCTGCGCTCGTCCTCGATCTCGAGCGTCTTGTCCACCCGCCATCTCCAGCGCAGCAGCGGCGTGTCCGAGAGGTCGACGCCCCCCAGGGGCAGGAAGAGTGCGGAGGCCGCGCAGTCGCTCTCCGCGGAGAGCCAGCGCTCCTGCTCGTTTTCCACAGGCGTGTAGCGAGTGTGGCGCTCGGCTCGGCCGAAGTGCAGGGGCTCCCAGGCCGGGTTGCCGGGCGGAGGCAGTTTGGGGGCTGCCGTGGCGGCGGCGGCGGCGATCATCCCCACGACAGCGGCGGCGCGCCATCCTCCCTGCAGCTTGCGACGTGCCATCCCGGACGAAACTGCCATCGACGGGGCCGCCGCGCCACGGGGCGTTCGATCCCCTCGAGTGGTGCCGCTATGCTGCGGCGCCGAATCCCCCCGCCCGCTAGAGGCGGCGGTGAGAACAGGAGGTACGGGCGATGAGCGAGATCAGCTTCGAGGGCCGTGTGGCCGTGATCACCGGTGCGGGAGGCGGCCTCGGCAAGACCTACGCACTGCAGATGGCCTCGCGGGGGGCGAGCGTGGTGATCAACGATCTAGGCGGTGCTGCCGATGGCACCGGCGGCGGCCAGAACATGGCGGACCAGACCGTCGAGGAGATCAGCGCCGCGGGCGGCAAGGCCGTGGCCAACTACGACTCCGTGGCCACGCCCGAGGGCGGCAAGGCCATCGTCCAGACCGCGCTCGACAACTTCGGGAAGGTCGACATCCTGGTCAACAACGCGGGCATCCTGCGCGACAAGAGCTTCCTCAAGTTGGAGCCCGCGAACCTCGAGGCCGTGCTCGACGTGCACCTCTCGGGTGCCTTCTTCGTCACTCAGCCGGCCTTCGCGTCCATGAAGGAGAACAGCTATGGGCGCATCGTGATGGCCTCCTCGGGGGCGGGCATCTTCGGGAACTTCGGCCAGGCCAACTACGGGGCGGCCAAGATGGGCCTGGTCGGGCTCATGAACGTGCTGGCCGTCGAGGGCGCGAAGTACGACATCAAGGTGAATACCATTGCCCCCATCGCCAAGACCCGGCTCACCGAAGCACTGCTGGGCGGCCTGGCGGATGCCCTGGACCCGAATTTCGTGACCCCGCTGGTGAGCTACCTGTGTTCCGAGAAGTGCGAACTCACCCACGAGATCTTCGACGTGGGTGGCGGGCGCTACGCGCGGGTCTTCCTGGGCATGTGCGGGGGCTGGACGGCCCCCAAGGGCAGCGTCCCCTCGCCCGACGACATCTTCGACAACATCGATCGCATCCGTGACCAGGCCGATTACACGGTGCCCACGAGTATCGCGGACGAGACCAAGGCGGTGGCTGAAGCCCTGAAGGGCGCCTAGCACCTGGGTCGACAGGTTCGCTCGCGGAACCCGCATGACCCCAGGCCAGAATGGGTCGCGCGTGCCGGGGGACCGTGTTCTACGCTCTCGTGGCGTGCGAGCACAGGACAAGCGCCGACACACCAGCCGGGTCCCCAGCGGCCGCGTGGAACGCCTGGCCCGCCTGGGCGTGATGGCGGGGGAGTTTGCCTTGGGCGGCATCGCGGAGGGCGCGCGCCGGGTGCTCGCTTCCGATGCGTCCGAGGGGAGCGTCTTCCTCAGCGGCGCCTACGCGGAGAAACTCGCCGATCGGCTGGCGCACATGCGCGGTGCCGCCATGAAGCTGGGTCAGTTGCTCTCCCTCGAGGGCGAGGACTTCCTGCCCCCGGAGTTCGCGGATGCCCTGGCCATCCTGCGTGATTCCGCGGACAGCATGCCCGCTACCCAGGTGCGTCGCGTGCTGGGGCGCGAGTACGGCAAGGGCTGGCAGCAGCGCTTCCGGGAATTCGACTTCGAGCCCATTGCCTCCGCGTCCATCGGCCAAGTGCACCGGGCGGTGGCCCTGGATGGCCGCGAACTGGCGCTCAAGATCCAGTACCCGGGGGTGGCCCGCAGCATCGACTCGGACATCGACAACCTGGCCAGCCTGCTGAGGCTCTCGCAGATCCTGCCCGTGGAACTGGACATTCGCGGGCTGGTCGCGGAGGCCAAGCGGCAGCTGCGCGAGGAGGCCGACTACCTCGCGGAGGCCCGCAACATGCGGCGCTTCGCAAAGCTGCTGGCCGACGATGACGCACTCCTGGTTCCCGCGGTGCATGAGGATCTCAGCACCCGGCGGGTACTCGCGATGGATCGTTCGCGGGCCCTCCCCATCGAGGAGTTGCGCAGCCCGGACTGCAAGCAGGATCTGCGCGACGCCATCGGCGCGCGCCTGGTAGATCTCATGCACCGCGAACTCTTCGAGTTTCGCTTCGTGCAGACCGATCCGAACTTCGCGAACTACCTCTTCGAGCCGGATTCGGGACGCCTGGTGCTGCTGGACTTCGGTTCGGTGATCGAGTTCCCGAAGGATTTCGTGGTTCGTTACGCGCGCATCTGCCGGGCCATGCGGCAGGGCGACGTCCAGGAGGCGCAACGCATGGCCGTGGAGATCGGCTACCTGAGCGGCCAGGAGCCCCCCGAGCGCGCCCAGGCACTCGCGGAACTGGTGGTGCTCGTCGGTGAGCCGCTGCGCAGCCAGGGCCCCTACGATTTCGGAGCGTCCGACCTGGCAGCGCGCGCGCGCAGCTCCGGCATGGATCTGGCGTTTCGCCAGGGCTTCCTGCGTGCTCCGCCTCCCGAGACCATCTTCCTGCACCGCAAGCTGGGCGGCACCTTCCTGCTCTGCTCCCGGATTCGCGCCCGCGTGGACGCGGGCGGACTGGTCGAACCCCACCTCGCGCGCATCCTCGGGGAGGACGCTTAGGGGGGACTCATCGTGCCCTCAGTCCAAGAACTCGCGGAGGGCGTCGAGCCGGGGGAGCAGGTCGTCGGCGGGCTTGGCGGGGAGCCCGAAGACGAGGCGATCGGCGCCGGCGGCGCGGTAGCGATCCACCACCGATTGGCGGCCCTGCGCGCCGAATATGCTGACCTCCAGTGAACCCGGGTCCCGCTCCGCCTCCTCGGCGAGCTTGCGGAAGGCGGGAATCGTCTCCTCGATCTGGTCTCCCCGAGTGCCGATCGGGATCCAACCCTGGCCATAGCGGATGGCGCGGCGTGCGGCGCCGGGGAAGGAACCTCCGACGTGGATGGGGGGGTGCGGGCTCTGCACGGGCTTGGGCCAGGTCATGATGGGGTCGAAGTCCACGTGTTTGCCGTGGTACTCGGGTTTGCTCTGCGTCCAGATCTGCTGCATCGCCTCGATGCGCTCGCGCATCAGCGCGAAGCGGGAATCCGGACGGGTTCCATGGTTCTCCATCTCCTCCTCGTTCCAGCCGGCCCCCACCCCGAAGAGGAAGCGTCCCTGGGAAATCTGGTCCAGGGAACTCACTTCCTTGGCGGTGTGAAGCGGGTCGCGTTGCACCACCAGGCAGATCCCGGTGCCGAGCTTGATACGCTGCGTGACCGCTGCTGCGGCCGTCAACGCCACGAAGGGATCCAGGGTGTCGTAGTACTGCTTGGGGATTTCGCCGCCTCTCGGGAAGGGCGAGCGCCGCGAAAGCGGAATGTGGGAATGCTCGGAGACCCAGAGCGACTCGAAGCCGCGCTCCTCGACCGCCTGGGCGAGTT
Source organism: Myxococcales bacterium (assembly GCA_013215615.1). Lineage (GTDB taxonomy): Bacteria > Myxococcota_A > UBA9160 > UBA9160 > SMWR01 > JABSQX01. Next base: position 20,054 of record JABSQX010000126.1, read on the forward strand.
CGGTCATGGGCATCGCGTAGTCGGTGGGGAAGATCGTGACGCCGTACTTCATGGAGATAGGGTAGACGCCCCGCCTCCATCCTGCCCCGGAGCGGTTGCTCGGGCCTGCTGGCTCAGAAAGGTTTTAGCGACTTTCGCGGGCGTCTCACCGCCGCCGTCCACGGCCAGGTTCATGCGCCGCATCTGCTCGGCGCCGATTGTTCCCGCCAACCCCCGCAGTCCGCGGAGCACCTCGGGTCGCTGCTCGACGATCCGTGGGCCGGCCAGCAGCAGCGCGTCGTAGGGGGGAATCGCGTTGCGGTCGTCGTCCAGTAGCTGCAGGTCGTAGGAAGCGATGCGGCCATCGGTGGAGAAGGCAGTGATGATGTCCACATCGCCCTGGGCCAGCGCCTGGTACATGAGCGCCGGGTCCATGCTGCGCTGGCTGCGGAAGTGCAGGCCGTAGCGCTTCACCAGCGCCGGCCACTCGGGGCGCTGGAAGAACTCGTAGTCGGCTCCGATCGAGAGTTTCGGTGCGAGGGGGATGAGGTCCGAGAGGTCGTGGAGGGAGAGGCGGCGGGCCTCCTTGCCGCGCATGGCCAGCGCGTAGCGGTTCTCGAAGCCCAGGGCGCAGACCACCTGGATCCCATAGTTTCGCTCCAGGTATTCGCGGATCTCGCGGATCACCTTGCTGCGCGCGGGGGGTGCGCGGCGTTTCAGGATGGTGACCCAGAGGGTCCCCGAGTAGTCGACGTAGAGGTCGATTTCGCCTGCCGCCAGCGCGTCGAAGGCCACCGTGGAACCCAAGGAGGAGACGATCCGGGTGGCTGCGTGGCTGGTCTCGGCGATGCGCCCCGCCACGATGTCCGCCAGCACGTACTGTTCGGTAAAGGCCTTGGCGCCGATCACCACCGGGGCCGGGGCGTCGTCCCGCGCGGCGGCCAACGCGGAGCCAGCGGCGTAGAGGTAGAGGGCCAGCAGCGGCACGAGGCCGCCGAGCACCCGCGCGCGGCTCCGGCGCCGGGTTCCCGCTTCCACCAGTTGGATGAGCTGATCGAGGAGCAGCGCAAGCGCTGCCGCGGCCACACAGCCCACCAGGATCGCGTTGTCGTTGCGGGTCTGCAGACCGCTGAAGATGAAGTTTCCCAGACTGGTGGCGCCCACCGGGGTGGAGAGCGTCGCCATACCCACCGTCCAAACCGCCGCGGTACGGATGCCCGCGACCAGGATCGGCAGGGCCAGCGGAAGCTCCACGCGCCGGAGCCGTTGGCGCCGAGTCATGCCCACGCCGCGCGCGGCTTCCACGAGGTCCGGATCCACGGAACGTAGGCCGCTCACGGTGTTCCGCAGGATCGGCAACAGGCTGTAGAGGGAGAGGGCGACCAGCGCGGGCGCCATGCCGATGCCGTGCAGGGGAAGCCCAAAGCGCGCGGTATAGACGCCGATGGCAGCCAGCACCGGCACCATGATGGCCAGTAGCGCCAGGCCGGGGATGGTCTGGATCACGCTGGCGGCGCCCAGCACGACGGCTTCCATCCGGGGTCGACGGCTCGCGGCGATCCCCAGCGGCACGCTGAGACCGATTCCCACCGAGAGGGCCAGCAGGCTGAGCTGCAGGTGCGCGTTGAGGTAGCCGGGCAGGAGCGCGAGTTGCTCGCTCACGTGTCGACACGCTCCGTTCCGGCCAGCAGGTGCTCGAGCCACTTCGCGTGACGTCGCGGCGTGGCCAGCAACTCGCGCACCGCGTCGTCCGCGGGATCGCGCAGCAGCTCTCCGGGCTCGCCCAGCTGTACGAGCCGGCCCTCGCGCAGTACCGCGACGCGATCCCCCAACAGCAGCGCTTCCGCCATGTCGTGGGTGACGAACACACAGGTGAGATGCAGATCCCGGCGGATGTGCTGGAAGGCCTGTTGCAGACGGTCCCGGCTGAGCGGATCCAGTGCGCCGAAGGGCTCATCGAGCAGCAGGATGCGGGGCCGTGCCGCCAGCGCCCGGGCCAGGCCCACGCGTTGCCGCTGCCCGCCCGAGAGGTCCTTCGGGTCGCGCGCGCGATAATGCGCCGGCGCGAGCTCCACCAACTCCAGCAGTGCGTCGACCCGCTGATCGATCTTTGCCTTCGGCCAGCCGAGTAAGGAGGGGGTGATCGCCACGTTTTCGGCGACGTTCATGTGCGGGAAGAGCCCCACTCCCTGGAAGCAGTAGCCGATGTCCCTGCGCAACTCGTGGCCGGGGCGGTCCGCGGCGTCGCGGCCATCGATACGCACCCGACCCGAGGAGGGTGTGATCAGCCGGTTGATCATCTTGAGGGTGGTGGTCTTGCCGCAGCCCGAGGCTCCCACCAGCGCCAGGAGTTCGCCCGCTTCCACCTGGAAGCTGAGTTCCGACACCGCCTCGAAGTCCCCGAAGGTCTTTCCGACCGCATCGACCTCGATCACGGTAGTCGCGCGTACTGGATGTGCGAGTCGCGGGCGGCGCGGCCCTCCGCCTCATCGCAGGCGATCATGCAGTCGTTCAGGCGGGGCAGCTGGCCGGGCTGCGGCTCGTCCACCGTCGCCTCAGGGCTCCGCGTCGAGCAGCGCGTCGAGTGCCGGCCAGTCGATGGCCTGTTGGGCGGCGAAGGAGCGCAGCAAGAGCGGGCGATCGGGGTCGTCGTCGCCCTGGAACTTCGTCACGGCCTCGCGAAGCACTGCTTCCTCGGGCTGCTTGGGCATGTCCTCCTCGAGTGCACCGTCCTCGTGGGCGAGCCCGGCGACGTCCAACCACTCCAAGAGCAGTTCCTTGCGACATTCCAGGAAGTAGACGGCCAGCAACTCGTCCGCCATGGTGTTGCTCGCGACCCGGGAGAGTGCCCGGCGCACCGTTTCCGCCCGGCGCTCGAAGGGCTGTCGGCGCAGGTAGACGGGGCGGGTCTTGCTGGCGAGGGCGGCGGCGTCCACCGCTTCGCGGAAGATGGCCGGAACCTCCTGGGAGAGCTTGCGGAGCATGCTCGCGGCTCGTTCGGGTGTCATGCCCGCAAATACCTGGAAGGAGCGCATCGTTTCGACCTCCGAATCCCCGCGTCAGCGCGGGTTTAGCATGGCTCTCCCGGAGGCGCCCCGCTCGGGGTCGCGCGGGAGGCGAGCAGCGCCTCGCGGTTGGCGGCTGCCAGTGCAAGGACGAGCGCGCAGGCCAGCGCCGAGTGCAGCGCGGTGATCTCCGCGGGCAGTCCCCAGAGCACGTTCGCCACCCCCGCACCGACTTGTAGAAAGGTGGTTCCAGCGATCGCGGCGGTGAGCGCGCGCAGCCGCGCTGCGTGGCGGCAGGCCAGCGCGGCGGCGGCCAGCACCAGCGCCAGCGCGTAGCCGCCGCTGCGATGTAATAGCTGCAGGCCCACGTTGCCCGCCCAAGAGGGGAACCAAAGTCCGCCATTGCAGGTGGGCCACTCCGGGCAGGCCAGCCCCGCGTAGCGAGAGGAGACCAGGCCGCCCAGCACCAACTGCAGGAGCAGCAGCAGCGCGCCGATGAGCAGCAGGCCGCGCGCTGCCCGCGTGGGCGGTCGCCGGCCGGCGGGCGGGCGCGCGCTCTCGCGCAGCGAGAGGGCAATGAGCAGCACGACCAGCGCGAAGCCGTTGCCTGCAACCAGGTGGGCGGTGACCGTCCATGCGGCCAGCAGCTCCCAGACCGTGAAGGCGCCCAGCAGGATCTGGACGCCCAGCAGCAGCGCCCCGAGGACGATCAGGCGGCGCGTGGAGCGCCGCAGCCCGGGCTGGCGCCAGCTGGTGAGCGCCAGGCCCACATAGAGTAGGGCCACGCTGCCTGCCAGTACGCGGTGCGACCACTCGAAGGCCACGCGCAGATCCATGCGGGGCACGAACTCGCCGAAGCACAGTGGCCAGTCGGGGCAGGCGAGGCCCGCGTGGTGGGCGCGCACCAGCGCGCCGAGCACGATGAGGGCCCCGCTGATCGCCACGAGTGCCGCGAATCCCGTGGAGAGGCGCAGGAGTGCACGGGCCGCATCGCGTTCCCCGCGCACCTCCTCTACGTTCCCACCCCGCACCCGGGCAAGCTAAGCGATGACCTCGAGCCCCACAACGAGCCAAGCGATCGAAGTCACCGGTCTGCGCAAGCGTTTCGGGGACCGGGAAGCCCTGCGCGGAATGGATCTCCGGGTCGCCGCGGGCAGCTTCTTCGGCCTGTTGGGACCCAATGGCGCCGGAAAGACCACCAGCGTCAGCATCCTCACCACCCTGTTGCGTCCCGATGCGGGCGGCGCCCGGCTGTTGGGGCTCGACGTGGTGGAGGAACGTGCGCGCGTGCGCGCGATGCTGGGCGTGGTCTTCCAGGAGCCGAGCCTGGATCCGGAACTCACTCCGCGCGAGCACCTGCGTCTCTACGCTCGCCTCTACCACCTGGATCGACCGAAGCAGCGGGCCGACGCCATGCTGGAGCGCATGCACCTGCTCGAGGAGGCCGACCGCCTGGTGGGCACGCTCTCCGGCGGAATGAAACGGCGCCTGGAGATCGGCCGGGGTGTGCTCCACGAGCCGCGCCTGCTCTTTCTCGATGAGCCCACCACGGGCCTCGACGTGGCGGCCCGGGCCCGTGTCTGGCAGCAGCTTCGCGATCTGCACGCCCAGGGAGACACCACGCTCTTCCTCACCACCCACTCCATGGAGGAGGCAGAGGCCCTGTGTGATGAGCTGGCGATCATGGACGCCGGTGAGCTGGTCGCTCAGGGCTCGCCCGAGCAGCTGAAGGCGGCGCTCGGCGGGGACGTGGTGCGCCTGGTGGTCGCACGGGCCGGGAGGGGGCAGCCCGGTTTCGAGGCGGTGGAGGGCGTGGTGCGCGTGACGCAGGTGCAGCGCCCGGAGGGGGGCGTCGTCTTCCGGGTGACCGTGCGCGACGGCCCGCGGCGCCTGGCCGCCCTGGTGGAGGTGGCCCGCGAACTCGAGATCGAGGAGGTGACCCTGCACCGCCCCAGCCTGGAGCATGTCTTCTTGCGACACACCGGCCACGAGTTCGAGGAGCGCGACGCGTGAGGCGCTTCTGGCGGGACAGCGCGGTGCTCTTCGTGCGCGAGGTCCTGCGCTATCGGCGCGAGCGCGCCTACTGGGCGGGGCAGATCCTGTTCCCGCTGGCCTTCGTGGGGTTCGTGGGTTTCGGACTGGACCGCGTCACGCAACTTCCCGGCGGAACCTCGTACGTGGGGTACCTGGCCTCGGGGATGCTGGCGTTGACGGTGGGCTCGGGCGCCGTGGGCGCGGGCTTCTCGCTCATCGAGGATCGCGAAAGCGGTTTTCTGCGTGCCCTGCTCATCGCACCGGTCTCGCGCAGCAGCATCGTGATCGCCAAGCTCGCCGCCCGGGCAGTGGCCTCGCTGGCGCTGGTCGCGCTGCTGCTGGCCGTGTTGGCCCTCTTCACGCCGCTGCGCCTCGCCCACCCGGCGGCGCTGCTGGGGTCGGTGGTGGGCATCACCACCCTCTTCGTGGCCCTGGGTATCTGGCTGGCGGGCCGCTTGCGGCGCCTCGAGTCCTTCCGAACGCTGGCGGCCTTCCTCACCGTGCCCCTCTACCTCTTCTCGGGAATCTTCTACCCCACCGAGACCCTGCCCGGGCCAATTCACTGGCTCGCCTCCCTGAACCCGCTCACCTACGGGGTCGATCTGCTGCGCTACGGCCTGTTGGGGGTCCACGAACTGCCGGTGCCACGCAGCGCCCTGTTGCTCGGCGTACTGAGTGCGCTCTCGCTCGCGCTGGCGGTGTTCTCCTTCGACCGCCGCACGCGGGGCTGAGTGATCCCACGTCCACCGAGATCCCGCTTCAGGTCGGCCGCTCCGGCGACGATAGGGAGGGGGTCGTGATCGATTCGAAACCGGACAGCGTCGCGGACAGCGACCCCCGGCGACTGCGTGCGCTGCTCTTGCGGGCCAACGAACTGGCCGCCGAGCACCGCCTCCACTCCGTGGTGGTGGGGATGAGCGGCTTCCCGGGCGATCGACTTTTCCCCGAGTTCGTCGACTACGTGGGCAGCGCCTTGCGCATCGACGACGCGATCTTTCGCATGACGCGGGAGCGCGCGGTGTTGCTGCTGACGGACGTGGATCTCGACAGTGCCCGCGCCGTGATGGAGCGGGTGCGTGGCGATTTCTGCGACCGCTTCCCGACTGCCCGCGACCCGGCCATCGGCCTCGGCTACTTCGAGGTGGATCCCGAGTTCGGCGAGGTGGCCCTCAAGCAGGTATTGCCCGGGATCTTCGAGGCCTCCGCACAGGCCCACTGAACGCCGGGCCCCTCAGTCGAGCAGGTCCGCGAGCGCTTCCCCCAGCGACTCGTGGCGGAACTGGAAGCCCCGGTCCAAAGCGGCGACGGGCAGCACTCTGCGACTCCCCAGAAGTTCACCGGAGAGTTCGCCGAGCGCCGCGCGCAGTGCGAAGGCGGGCACGCGCAGCGGTGTGCGGCGCCCCAGTTGGTCGCCGAGGGCGCGGGTGAAATCCGTATTGCGAACGCTCTGGGGGGAGGCCGCATTGACCACACCCTGCCAGGACTCGTCTTCGAGTGCTGCGCGCAGTAGCCCGACCAGGTCGTCGATATGGATCCACGGGAACCACTGTTGGCCCGTTCCCAGGGGTCCACCGAGACCCAGTCGGAAGGGCACGAGCAGGCGCGGCAGGGCGCCGCCCTCGCGGGCCAGCACCAGCGCGATGCGCACGCACACCACCCGCACGCCGTGACGCCGGGCTTGCAGGGCGGCCGACTCCCAGTCCATGCAGACCTCCGCGAGGAAGCCCTCGCCGGGCTCCGCGGATTCATCGAGGGATTCGTCGCCGCGTGAGCCGTAGTAGCCCACCGCCGAGGCGCAGAGCAATGTCCCGGGGCGCTCGGCGGGGGGCAGGGCGCCCAGCTGGGACACGATCGCGCGGGTGGAGTCGACACGGCTGCTGCGGATTCGCCGCCGCTGCGACGGAGTCAGCGGGCCGCCGAAGATGGGCTCGCCGGACAGGTGCACCACGCTCTTGGCCCAGGAGAGGGCGCTGGCCTCGGCGCGCAGGCCGTCCCAGCCCACGGCGCGGATGGGTGCGGCGAAGCGGGCCTTGTCGGGTCGGCGGGTGAGCGCACGCACCCCCCAGCCGTCCGCCACGAGCGAAGTCGCGAGGCGCTTGCCCACCAGACCCGTGGCCCCGCTGAGCACGATCTCCCGGCTGGTCGCCAAGCCGGATGCCTACTCGGGGGCCATGCGGATCGCACCGTCGAGTCGGATGGTCTCTCCGTTGAGCATCGGATTCTCGAGGATCTGGCAGGCCAGCTGCGCGTATTCCGGGGGATCCCCCAGGCGGGCGGGGAAGGGCACGCTGGCACCCAGGGCCGCGAGCGCGGGTTCGGGGAGCCCCATCAGCATCGGCGTCTTGAAGAGCCCCGGCGCGATGCTGCAGACGCGGATGCCATGGCGCGCCAGGTCGCGCGCGATGGGCAGTGTCATGCCCACCACGCCGCCCTTGGAAGCCGAATAGGCGGCCTGGCCGATCTGCCCCTCGAAGGCTGCCGCCGAGGCCGTGTTCACCATGGCGCCGCGCTCCCCGTGATCGCCGGGCTCGTTGCCGATCATGTGTGCGGCCGCCAGCCGGATCACGTTGAAGCTGCCGATCAGGTTCACGCGAATGGTTCGTTCGAAGAGATCGAGGGGGAAGGGCTCGCCCCGCTTGCTCACGGTACGCGCGGCGCTGCCGATGCCCGCGCAGTTCACCACCGCCCGCAGGCTGCCGAAAGCCTCGACCGCCTCGTCCAGCGCAGCCGCCACCTGTGCCTCGTCGGTGACGTCGCCGGCGACGAAGTGCGCGGACTCGCCCAGGGATTCCGCGACGCGCGCGCCCTCGGAGCGGGGCAGGTCGTAGATGCAGACCCGGGCGCCGCGTGCCTGGAGGAGGCGGGCGGTGGCCTCGCCGAGTCCCGAGGCGCCGCCGGTCACGAAGGTGCCGATTCCGTCGAGTTGCATGGGGTCTCCGAGCTGTGGGGGTTCGGGGCTGCCGGGAAGTCTGCCCGGCGGCCCCTGCTTCGGGGGCCGGCAAGGTACCGCGGCGGCGCGGGGCCGTCAGTCGTGTTCGAGTGCCGCCCGCACGCGGGCCAGGGCGAGGCCGTCCGCGCTCCCCACTTCCCGGCCGTCGAGACGTCGCAGCGGCCGTACCCCGCGGACCGCGTTGGTGAGCAGGATTTCGCGCGCCTGCGCGAGGTTCTCGCGGTCCGCATCGAGCCGCCGGATGCCGGGCAGGCGCTCGTCCACCACCTGCAGCGCGATGCCCGCTACGGCGCCGCGCTCGCGCGGCGGGGTGCAGAGCGTGCCCGCCGCGTCGAGCCACAGCACGTTACTGCGGGCACCCTCCACCAGGCGGCCCTCGCGATCGTAGAGCAGCGCCTCGTCGACCCCGGCGGCGTGTGCGGCCCGGGTCGCGAGGGAAAAGAGGGGGCGACCGCTCAGCTTGGGGCCTCCCTCCAGCACGGGACCCGGGTGCGGGAGCGCCGAGTTGATCGCCGACCAGGCGGGTGGGTCGGCGGAGAGTTCCCGTGTGATCCCCACCAGGTGGGGGGCGCCGTCAGCATCGACGGAGACCTGCAGGCGCACCACCCCCTCACCCGCTCCGAAGCAGGCCGAAGCCAGCTCGGAGAGCGCTTGCAGTACCTCGTCGATGTCGGGAGGGTCGAGGCCCAACACGCGGGCGTCGTCGCGCAGCCGGCGGGCATGTCGGGCCGCGAAGCGCGGGCGGCCGCCTTCGATGCGCACGCTGGTGAAGCAGCCCACGCCTTCCGTGTAGGCGAGGTCGTCCGCGCGTACCGCGGCCTCGTGCAGGGCGCGCAACTCGCCATCCACCCAGGCCAGGGGCGGGCCGGCACCCATCTCGCCCCGCTCAGCGCTCGGAGAGCGGCTGGTATTCGAGCAGCGTTTCCCCGGTGTAGACCTGCCTCGGCCGGCCGATCTTGAAGTCCGGGTCGGCGTGCATCTCACTCCACTGGGCGATCCAGCCAGGCAATCGGCCCAGCGCGAAGATCGCGGTGAACATGTTGGCCGGCGTCCCGATCGCGTTGTAGATCACCCCCGAGTAGAAGTCGACGTTGGGGTACAGCTTGCGCTCCACGAAGTAGTCGTCCTTGAGCGCGATCTCCTCGAGCTCCACCGCGATCTCCAGCAGCTTGGTGTGCACGCCGAGCTTCTCGAGCACGTCAAAGCAGGCCTTCTTGATGATCTTCATGCGCGGGTCGAAATTCTTGTAGACGCGGTGGCCGAAGCCCATCAGGCGAGCGGTATCCTCACCGCGCTTGGCGCGCTCCACGAACTCGCGGGCGCTGATGCCCTCGTCGCGGATCTCCTCGAGCATCTCGATCACCTTCTGGTTGGCGCCGCCGTGGCTCGGGCCCCAGAGTGCGCCGATCCCGGCGGAAATGGAGGCGAAGAGGTTCACCATCGAAGAGCCCACCAGCCGCACGGTGCTGGTCGAACAGTTCTGCTCGTGGTCGGCGTGCAGGATCAACAGCAGGTCGATGGCCTTTTCGATGACCGGATCGGCCTCGTAGGGCTCGCAGGGCGTGCCGAACATCATGTGCAGGAAGTTCGCCGAGTAGCCGAGATCGTTGCGGGGATACAGGAAGGGCTGGCCGATGGAGTGCTTGTACGCGTAGGCCGCCATGGTGGGCATCTTGGCGAGCAATCGGTGGACGGAGATCTCCATGTGGCGCGGGTTGTGGGGATCGAGGGAGTCCGAATAGAAGGCGGAGAGGGCGCCCACGGCGGCCGAGCAGGCGGCCATGGGATGTGTGTCCTTGGGGAGGAAGCCGAAGAAGCGGCGGAAATCCTCGTGGAGCATGGTGTGGCGGGTGATGGAGCCCTCGAAGTTGTCGAATTCCTGAGGGTTGGGGAGCCGGCCCTCGATGAGCAGGTACGCGACCTCGAGGAAATTGCTGTGCTCGGCGAGTTCCTCGATGGGATAGCCGCGGTAGCGGAGGATGCCCTTCTCGCCGTCGATGAACGTGATCGTACTCTGACAGGAGCCGGTGTTCGCGTAGCCGGGGTCCAGCGTGATGTAGCCCGTCTTATCTCGCAGCCCCCGGATGTCCAACGCGCGTTCTCCTTCGCTTCCCTCGATGATGGGGAGTTCGATACTCCGGCCGTCGAGGTGGAGTTCTGCGCTTCTGGCCAAGGGAGGCTCCTTTCCGTCGGACGGAGAATGGACGGCGTGGGGCGGCGAATCCGTCTGCTCGAGCGCTGAGGCGTGACGATTTCTACGCCTGCGCCAACCGCGCTCGCATACTAGCGGACCGCGCGCGATCGAGCAGCGTCGGCCCGGCCGGGTCGGCTGTGCGCGCCAGAGAGGCTGCGTGCTGGTACCCTCGGGGACGGGAGGCGTCTCGATGCGTGGAGCGGTGGAGAAAGTGTTGGGCTTGCTGCGCGATGGGCGCGTCGATCCCGCAGCCTTGCGGGAGCGTCTCGATGGACTCGGCCACGACATGCGCTTGGAGGTGACGCGGGCACTCGGGTCCCGTGAACAGCGCCGGCTCTATGAGGCGGTAGAGGGCTTCGAGACCTTGGCGCTGGTCGACCTGGTGCCTGCCCACGTGGGCGACATGAGTGAGGTGAGGCACTTCGGGCGCAACACGCTGCCGGCCTTCACGCACTTCGAGAAGCGTTTCTGTCGCCCCGCCGGCTCCTCGGCCGAACGACCGGAGCGGCTCTACGGTTACAACCATGCTGCCATGCGGCCCCTCATCGGCCCCGGCTACTTCGTGGCTCGTGCCTCGCAGCCCGCGGGCGAGGTTCTCGTCGATTACAACGAGCTGCCCGCGAGCGCCCCCGAGAGCTGGCCGGGTATCCGGCGCAACGAGGTGGGCGTGTCGCGCTTCGTCTACGGCTTCATGGTAGACAGCCTGCGACGGGTTTCCGAGCACGTGAGCATCGGGTCCGCGGCCCGCCGTGGCCGGGAGATGGGCAGCTGGTTCGTGCTCTGCCGGGAGGTCTGAGCGCTCGTGCGAACACCGGATCTCTTCGACCTCTCGGGTCGCGTCGCGCTGGTGACGGGTGGTGGGCGCGGCCTGGGGCGCTACATCGCCATGGGGCTCGCGGAGGCCGGTGCGGACGTGGTGCTGGCTTCGCGCGACCTCGAACGCTGCCAGGCCACCGCCGCGGAGATCGAGGCCCTGGGCGGCCGGGCCCTGCCGCTGGCCCTGGACCTCGCGCGGGAGGAGCAAGTGGAATCGGCGCTGGAACGAGCGCTGGAGGCGATGGGCCGGCTGGATGTATTGGTCAACAACGCCGCCGCCACCTGGGGCGCGCCGGTGCTCGATTTTCCCGATCGCGGCTGGGACAAGGTCTTCTCCGTCAACGTGCGTGGCACCTGGCAACTCTCCCAGCGCATCGCCCGCCAGATGCGCGAGATCGGCGGCGGTAGCATCGTGAACGTCGCCTCCATCGCTGCGCTACGCGGCGTCTCGGACGCGAAGGAGCCGAGCATTGCCTACAGCGCCTCGAAGGGGGCCCTGATCTCGCTGACCCGGGACCTGGCCGTCAAGCTGGCGCCCGACCACATCCGCGTGAACTGCATTTCGCCCGGGGCCTTTGACACCGACATGTTCGCCTGGGTGCGGGATGATCCGGCGAGGCTGGCGGACTTCGAGGGCCAGGTCCCCATGGCGCGCCCAGGCGGCGAGGACGACATCAAGGGAGTGGTGGTCTTCCTGGCGAGCGCCGCCTCGGCCTACGTGACGGGCGCCAACCTCGTGGTGGACGGCGGCTGGCTGGTGGGCGCCTAGGCGTTCGAGTCGGAAGGGGACGCGCAGGTGCCGCTCAGCCGCCGGAGCGCTTTACCGCGTAGCCCCGGTCCTCCAACTCCGCGACCAACAGGTCCCGGTGATCTCCCTGGATCTCGATCACACCCTGCTTCACGGAGCCCCCGGTCGCGCAGCGGCGCTTCAGTTCGGAAGCCAGCGCCCCGAGCGCCTCGCCCGACAGCGGAAGCCCGGAGATGGTGGTGACCGCCTTGCCCCGGCGCCCCTTGACCTCGCGCTGCACGCGCACGGGGCCTTCGGCCCCGGCGGCCCGCGGGTTCTGGTGGCAGCGGCACTTCGCGACGGGGTGACCACAGCGCGCGCATATGCGTCCGTGCGCGCTCGAGTAGACGATGCCGCCCTCCCGGCGTTTCACTTTCTGCCCCTCGCCGGCAGGTACAGCGCGCGCGGCCCGCTGGGGTCGGGAGCGCTCCGTCTAGCCATCCCCCGCATCTCCCAGCAGGCGCTCGTGTTCCACCAGCAGGCAGCGGTCCTGGACCACCTCGATGCCTCGCGCCGCGAGGCGCCGTGCGCTGTCGTCATCGCGGATCCCGAGCTGTAGCCAGACCCCTCGCGGCAGGGGATCGAGGGCGAGGATCTCCTCCACGTGGCCTGGGATGTGTTGGCGGGCGCGGAAGACGTCCACCAGGTCGATGGGGGCGGCCACCTCCGCGAGACGGGGTGCGCAGGTCTCTCCCAGCAGCTCCCCGAGCTTCGGGTTCACGGGCAGGATCCGGTAGCCATGGCGCTGCATGGCACGGGGAACCCGGTAGGCGTCCTCGTTTTCCCCCGACTTGGCGCCGAGCACCGCGATGCTGTGCGTGGCCTCGAGGAGTCCGCGCAGTCGCTGATCGTCTTCGATGATCACGCCGGACCGGATCTCCTGGAAGGGGCCTCTCTCGACACGCCCCGCGGCGCTGATACTGTACAGCGCCATGCCGAAATCGACTCGGAGGGCTCGCTGCGCTGCGCTCTGCGCCGTCGCGGTGTTGTGCGCGCAGCCCGCGGCCGCGCTGGACGACCCCGCGGCTCGCACCCGCGTGACCCTTCTCGAGAACGGCCTGGTGGTGCTCACCCTCGTGGACCGCGCCACGCCAGTGGTCTCCTTCCAGATGTGGGTGAAGGTGGGTTCCCGGGACGAGACTCGCTACACGGGGCTCGCCCACCTCTTCGAGCACATGATGTTCAAGGGTTCGAAGAACGTGCCTCCCGAGGAACACGCGCGCCTGGTGAACGCAAGGGGCGGGCGAACCAACGCTTGGACGAGCAATGACTTCACGGTGTATTTCGAGGACGTGACCGCGGAGTCCCTTCCCCTGGTCATCGACCTCGAGTACGAACGCGTCGCGAACCTCGAGGTATCCGCAGAAACGCTCGAAAGCGAGCGCGAGGTGGTGCTCGAGGAGCGCAGGATGCGCACCGAGGACCGGCCCCAGGGGCGTGCCTACGAGGCGCTCTTCGCCACCACCTGGCAGGCGCTCTCGTATCGATCCCCGGTGATCGGCTGGAGGAGCGACGTGGAGCGGGCCACCGTCGAAGCCTGCCAGGAATTCTTCGACACCTACTACTCGCCCAACAACATCATTCTCTCCATCGTGGGTGACTTCGACACCGACGCGACCCTGGCCCACATCCGCCGTACCTTCGGCACGCTTTCGCCGGCCGCCTCGATTCCGCGTTCCCCCACCGTCGAGCCCCCTCAGAAGGGGGAGCGGCGCACACGGATCGAGTTCGACCTGAGAGCGCCGATCCTCACGATGGCTTGGCACGCGCCGTCCACGGGCCACGAGGATGCCGAGCCGTTGGATGTGTTGGGCCAGATCCTTTCCGGCGGTCGCTCGAGCCGCCTCTACCGGAGCCTGGTCTATGACGCGGAGCTGGCGCTGGGTGCCAGTGGGGGGTATTGGGAATTCCAGGGCGCAGGACTCTTCGTGGCGGGAGCGACGGTGCGTCCCGGAAAGTCCATTCGAGAGGTGGAGCGCCTGCTGATCGCAGAGTTGGCGGCCCTCGGTGAGCAGCCCGTTTCTCCGGAGGAGTTGGAGAAGGCCAAGCGCCAACTCGAAGTGGCCCTGGTGGGCAGTCTGGCCACCAACCACGCCCTGGGCGCTCGCATCGCCCGTGACTTTGCGAGTTTTGGGGAGGTCCGGCCCCTCGAGGAGCGCCTGCAGCGAATCCGCGCGGTGAGCGCGGAGGACGTGCAGCGCGTGGCCCGGGAGTACCTGAGGCCGGAGGGCCAGACGGTGGTGGAAGTGGTCGCGCCCCCCGCTGATCTGCAGGCAGGCTCGTGAGCGCCGTGGGGCGTATTCGCAGCGGGGCGGGGCTCGCAGTCTGCGTGATCTGGCTGTTGCCGGGTTGCTCGACCTGGCCGATTCCGGGTTTCAGCGCGCGGCCCGCCTGGGAGTTGCCGCCGCCAGCGGTTTCCGAGGCGCCAGTGGTGAAGCCCGGCAGCCTGCAGCGCGCCCGCTTGGACAACGGTCTGGAGATCCTGGTGCTCGAGGATCACCGGCTGCCGCTGGTGAGCCTGGGGCTCAGTTTCCGGCGCGGGGAGGCGATGCTGGCCCCCGAAGACGCGGGGCTGGCCTCGTTTACCGCGGAACTCCTGGAGCGGGGTGCCGGAGGCCGCGACGCCAACGAGTTCGCGGAGTACGTGGACGAGATCGGCGCCTCCTTCGGTGGCGCGGCGGGCTGGGACTCGCTCTCGGTGGGCGTTTCCGGCCTGTCGCGGGATCTGGATCGCCTCTTCGAGGTGCTCGCGGACGGCACGCTACGGCCCCACTTCGAGGCCGAGGAGGCCGAGCGGGCACGCGCCGAGCGCCTGGCGGCCCTGGAGCGCGCGAAGGACGATCCCGCCACGCTGGCAAGTTGGTACACCGCGCGGGCGCTGTATGCGGGCCATCGCTACGGGACACCGCTTTCCGGCGACGCGGAGAGCGTGGCGCGCTTGGATGCGGCACGCGCGCGCGCGCTCCATCAGCGGGTCTTCGTGCCCAACGACGCCATCTTCTACGCATCGGGCGACGTAACGGCAAAAGACATCATCGCACGCGTGCGCGCACACTTCGCAAAGTGGCCGCGCGGAGAGCCTTCGCCAACGGGACCCCCGCCTCCTCTGCGCACACCGGAGCAGCGCAGGATCCTGATCGTGGACCGGCCCGATCTTGGCCAGGCGCGCATCGCCGTCGCCCACGAGGGGCTGTCGCGCACCGACGAGGACCGGCTGGCCGCGAGCCTGATGAACCTGGTGGTGGGGGGCAGCGGCTTCTCGTCGCGGCTGATGACCAGCCTGCGCTCCGAGCAAGGACTGACCTACGGCGTCTACTCCGGATACCGGCTGCGACGCCAGCCGGGTCCCTTCGTGGTTTCCACCTTCACGCGGGTGCCCGAGGTGCGACGGACGCTGGATCTGCTGCTCGGCGAGCTGGAGCGCGGGCTCGAGGAGCCCCCCGGCGAGGATGAACTGGTGTGGGCGCGCAGCCTCGCCACAGGCCGCTTCTCGATGGGCCTCGAGACGTCATCGGCGGTGATGAACGGCCTGGTGGATCTCGAAATCTACGACCTGCCGCGGGATTCGCTGGACACCTACCGCAGCCGGGTGAGGGCGCTCACCGAAGCGGACAGCGCACGAGCCGCGCGTCTCTACCTGCACCCCGAGCGCGTGGCCATCGTATTGGTGGGCCCCGCGGAGGCGCTGCTCCCCCAGGTCGAGGATCTGGGCCCCGTGGAGGTGGTGGTCCCCTAGCGCGCCGCTTTGCCGCCGTTTGGCGCCTATGATAATTTCCGGATCGACCGGTCGGTCGGGTGATGCGTTTCGCGCGGCCCATGGCATCCCTCCCCCGCGACTCCGGAGGTCCCATGCCTTCCGTGCTCAGCTCTCGCGACAAGATCCTCGACGTGGGCGAGTCCCTGTTTGCCCGCCGCGGCTATGCGGGGGTGGGGATGCGCGAGGTCGCCCAGCTCTCGGGGCTCGGCAAGTCCTCCCTCTTCCACCACTTTCGCGGCAAGGGGCAGCTCTACGCGGAGGTCCGGATCCGCACGCTGAAGCGCATCCGGGACGCGCTGGCCCCCTTCCTGACGCTCGAGACCGCTCCCCTCGAAGCTCTGGAGGAGGGGATGTGCGCGTTGATCGACAGTTTCGCCGAGCACCCGACCAGCGCCCGCCTGCTGTTGCGCGGCCTGGTGGAGGAGGAAATCTTTTCCGGGGAGTCGCCCCCGGAGCTCGAGGAGGCGGAGCAGATTCTCGCTGAACTGCTCGACGATCTCTCGGAGCTGATCGAGCGCGGCGTGAAGGCCGGCGAGCTCCGCGCGGTGGCCGTGCCCGACACCATGCAGTCGCTGATCGGTCTGGTCGCCTACCACTTCGCTTCCGGGGCGATGGGAGAGCGCATCCTCGGAGAGGCGCTCTTCTCCTCGTCCGCGGTGAGGCGCCGCAAGCGCGAGGTCGTGAATTTCATTCGCGAGGGCCTTCGGGCGCCGCGTTCCGATCGAGACGAAGAACGGGAGGATCCGACATGACGAAGCTGCTCGAGGCCTACCGGCGTAAGATCGATTCCTTCGAGGTGGTGGACATCGCAGACCCCCGGGAGATCCAGCGCTTGCGAGAGCGGCAGGATGTGGACGCCCGGGTCGATGCCCACTGGGCCTGGAACTACGGGACCGAGGTCGAGGAGCTGCGCAACCTCTACGAGAAGGGCAAGCGCGGCCAGTGGGACGCGGAGGCGGACATCGACTGGGCGCTGCCCGCCGGACCCGATGCGTGGATGCTGCGCCCCGAGGCTTCCATGCTGGCCCAGATCGCGAAGCTCACCGGGCGCGACGAGGCCACCCAGAAGGCCGCCGCTTTCGACGAGGTCGCCTACACGAGTTCGCAGCTACTCCACGGCGAGCAGGCGGCCCTGCAAATCTGCGGACAGCTCACCAACGCCTGCGAGCGGATGGACGAGAAGTGGTACGCGGCGAGCCAGGTCATCGACGAGGCGCGTCACGTGGAGGTGCTCTCCAAGTTCCTGCAGCGCAAGGCCGGCGAGATCCATCCCATCGGCGCCACCTTGAAGTTCCTGCTCGACGTCCTGCTCGAGAGCGAGGGGGTTCAGAAGAAGACGCTGGGCATGCAGACCCTCTTCGAGGGCATGGCGGTAGGGATCATGGACATGCTGCGCGGCGAGTCCCAGAACGCGCTCTTCTCGGAGATACTGCGGCGCGTCGAGCAGGACGAAGCGCGTCACGCGGCCTTTGGGGTATTGATGATGCGGCGCATCGTCGGTGAGGCCAGTGAGGCCGAGCGCGCCTCCATGGAGGACTGGGCGTTTTCGATCCTCGAGACCCTGAACGCCAACCAGCAGCTCGACATGCTCCACTACTTTGCGCCCAAGTACGGCTTCGAGCCCGAGGAGGTGGCGAAGCTCATGCTGGGCCTGCCGGAGTTCGGCGCGATCAACAGCCGGCCCTTCATGCACACCGTGATCCCGAACCTGCGCAAGCTCGGCCTCATCACGGCGCGCAGCGAGGAAAAGTGGCGCGACGTGGGCATGCTGGTGGAGAGCGCCCCCGGTGTGAAGGGGATGCCCGCCAGCGCCTGAGCCGCTTGCCTGGCGGATTCAGATTCGGCGCTCCTGGCCCTTCCAATAGGGCTCACGCAGCAGTCTCTTGTAGAGCTTGCCGGTGGGGTGGCGCGGCAGGGTAGTCTCGAAGTCGACGCTGCGCGGCACCTTGTAGCCCGCCAGGTGTCCGCGGCAATGCGCGGCCAATTCCTCGGCCAATGTCGAGCCTGCTTCGAAGCCGTCGCAGAGTTCCACCGCGGCCTTGACCTCCTCACCGAACTCCTCGTTGGGAATGCCGAAGACCGCGGCATCTGCCACCGCCGGGTGCGCGACCAGTACGCCCTCGATCTCGGCGGGATAGATGTTGACGCCCCCCGAGATGATCATGTCGATCTTCCGGTCGCTCATGAAGAGGAAGCCCTCGTGATCCAGGTAGCCGACGTCGCCGAAGGTGAAGACCCCGGGTTCCAGGTGGGCGGCGGCGGTCTTCTCCGGGTCCTTGTGGTACTCGAAGTCGGCTCCCGTCTTGCTGCGGAAGTAGAGCTGCCCCTCCTCTCCGGGCCCGGCGACTTCGCCGTCTTCGCGGATCACGCGAGCCTCCATGTTGTCCTGCAGGCGACCCAGGCTGCCCGGGTGTTCGAGCCACTCGCCGGCCCGGATGGTGGTGACGATGCCACCCTCGGTGGCCCCGTAGTACTCATGGATGACGGGCCCCCACCACTCGATCATCTGGCGCTTGACCTGCGGTGAGCAGGGGGCGGCGCCATGCCAGACCGCTTGGAGACTGCTGCCGTCGAAGCGATCGCGTGTTCCGGCGTCCACCCGTAGCAGCCGGATGAACTGGGTGGGGACCAGGTGGAGGTTGGTGATCCGATACTGGTCGATCACTGTCAGCGTCTCCTCCGCGTCGAACTTGTGGCGCATCACCACCGCCGAACCCGCGAGGAGAGGGAGAAAGGAGAAGGCCCACTGCGCGGAGTGGTAGAGGGGGCCGTCGAGAAAAGTCCGTCCGCCCGAGGGCAGCCCCAGGCTGCCCGCGACCGCTGCCCCCACCAGCTTCATCGCAGCGAGGGGTACGCCGACGGGAAGGCTGCTGCTCACGACGCCCTTGGGGCGGCCCGTGGTCCCCGAGGTGTAGAACATGGGGCCGCCCAGGCACTGCGCGTCGGGCTCGTCGGGGGAACTGCCCGCCAGCACTTCCTCGTAGTCGATGAATGGAGGGGGTGCCGGGCCGCCCACCACTACCACGATGCGGGGCCGCGGCGCGCCGGGGCCCGCCAGTGCCTGCGCGGCAACGTCTGCGTAACGGGCCTCTACCACGAGCGCACGCGCGTCGGAGTTGGCGAGCACGTAGGCGACTTCTTCGGGCACCCAGTGCCAGTTGATGGGGACATAGCGCCAGCCCGCTTGGCTGCCCGCCGCCATCGTCTCGTAGTATTCGCGTCGATTTCCCGAGAGGATCGCGATGCTGTCGCCGGCCTCGACGCCCGCTCCCCGAAACGCGTGGATCAGGCGATTCACGCGCTGGTCGAATGCGTCCCAGTTGGTCTCCCCGAAGTCATCGGCGAGGGCCAGTTCCCCGCCGGCGGCCGCGGCGAGGGGCGCGATGAGTTCTCCCATGGGGTCCTCCGCGAGTTGCTGCAACGCCGTGTATTTCGGGGCAGCGGCTGCGCCCTACTGTGGCGCGACTGCGACCTCTCGCGCACCCCGGGCAAGGGATTTTCCCGGCGGGTCTGCGCGGGGGAAAACCGGGAACGCGGCGCGGCGCTGGACGCTGAGAGTCGATTGTGGTAAATTTTCCCACGAGTACAGAGCGCTCTCCGCGGCTCTTGGTAAAGGCAGATGACCGATCCGACTCGAGATTCACCGAATGTCCCGGGCGGGCCCCCGCCCGCCCTCGTGCAGGCCCTGCGACGGCTGCTGCGCCCTTTGGTGCGGCTGCTGCTCCGCCACCAGGCCACCTATCCCTTTCTCGCGAGCCAGCTGAAATCGATCTACGTGGAGCTCGCGGAGGACGAGTTCGGGATCCCGGGCAAGGCCCAGACCACCAGCCGGCTGAGCTTGCTCACCGGGATCCACCGAAAGGACGTGAAGCGGCTGCGGGAGACGCCCGTCGACGTCGATGCGCCGCCTGGCAACGTCTCGCTGGGCGCACAGCTGGTGCTGCGCTGGACGGCCTCTCCCGAGTACCTCGATGAGGAGGGACACCCCCGGGCGCTGCCGCGGCTGGCTGGGGACGCAGACTCGCCGAGTTTCGAGTCGTTGGTGGCTTCGGTGAGCAAGGACATCCGCGCCCGCGCCGTGCTCGACGAGTGGCTGCGGCTAGGTGTCGCGCGCGTCGACGAGCAGGATCGCGTGGCGCTGGTGGTGGAAGCCTTCGTGCCGGAAAGCGGCTTCGACGAAAAGTCCTACTTCCTGGGGCGCAACGTCCACGATCACCTGGCCGCGGCGGTCCACAACCTGTCGGGAGAGGGCCCGCCGTTGCTCGAGCGAAGCGTCTATTACGCGAAGCTCTCGCCGGAATCGGTGGACGAACTGGCGGCGTTGGGAGAGCGCGTGGGAATGGAGGCCCTGCAGGCCGTAAACCGGCGCGCCCTCGAGTTGCAGGAGCGGGATGCCTCGCGCGCGGACAGCAACGAGCGCATGAACCTCGGGGTGTACTTCTTTCGGGACGGCGCGGACGTCAAGGGAGACGGGGGCGATGAGGCGTAGCGCGGGGCGGCTCGGGGTCGTCCTCGCGGCGGCCTGCCTGCTGCTCGCGCCCGCTCGCGGGGTCGCGCAGGGAGATCCCTGTGCGGTGGCCGGACCGGTGGCCGTCCTGGAACTCGGTGGCGACGAGAGTGGTATCGGGGGCACTGGACTCGAGGGCGACGAAAGCGGCATCGGGGGTACGGGGCTCACGGGCGAAGAGAGCGGCATCGGAGGTACCGGCATCGCCAATCGAGAGAGTGGCGTCGGTGGAACGGGGCGGGGCGAAGAGAGCGGCGTGGGGGGCACCGGGATCTACGGGACACTGACCGCCTTCGGCAGCATCTGCGTGAACGGCTTGCGCGTCCACTACCCCGAGGACGTCGACGTAGAGCGCAACGGCCAGCCGGCTGCTCGCTCTGTGCTGGCACTGGGACAGGTGGTCTGGGTCGTGGCGGGGGACGATGCGGGACGCCTCAGCACGCGGAACATCGCGATCCACAGCGCCGTGGTGGGTGAGGTCTCCTCGGTGGATCACGCGGGTCGACGCCTCATGGTGTCGGGCAGCGCCGTGCAGGTGCCAGAGGGCGTGTATTTGGGCGAAGGCATCGCGTTCGAGACCATGGAGGTCGGTGATCGCGTGGACGTCAGCGGCCTGCGGGTGGACGACGGGGAAATCGTGGCGTCGCGGATCGCCGCAGCTGGCCCCCGGGCAGCCGACCTGATCGAGGGGCCCAGCCCGGAGACCCTGGTGGTCGCGAGCGGCGGCCTCGAGAGGATCTCCGTCGAGGGCTACGTGAGGGGTCGCACGCAGCGACCGCGGGTGGGCGGCATCGCGCTGGACCTGTCGGCGCTCGGTGATCTCCGGGATCGACTGCGGCCCGGGCTGCGCGTGCGCGCCCAGGGGCGCCTGTCGGCCGACGGAGTGCTACGCGTGGAGCGGCGGCCGTGGCGGCGCCACGGCCCGAAGCGGGCTCCCTTGCCGCTCCCCGTGGACCCCCTTCTCAAGCCCGGCGTGGTTCCGAAGTCCGAAGTCGGCCCGAAGCCCGAGATCCGACCTGCGCCCCCCCGGCCGAAGGTGCAGCGCCCCCCCGGCCCCCCCCCCCCCCCCCCGGGGCGGCGCCCCCCCCCCCCCCCCCCGCCAGATTCGTGGCGCGGCCGAAAAACACCCCTAACGGGGCCAGGGATATTGCATTCCCCCGGATCCCCGCTCGGGGGTCTTCGAAATAA
>JABSQX010000127.1 GCA_013215615.1 Myxococcales bacterium
ATCGTCTCGGGTGGCACCGACACGCACCTCTTCATGCTCTCGCTGGTGGACCGGGACACCACGGGCAAGGGAGCCGAAGTCGCTCTGGGCCGCGCGGGCATCACGGTCAACAAGAACCTGGTGCCCTTCGACCCCCGTAAGCCCGCCGTGACCTCGGGGATTCGCCTGGGCACGCCGGCGGTCACCACCCGCGGCATGCGGAAGCCGGAGATGCTGGAGATCGCCGCGTTGATTTCGCGCGTGGTCGCCCATCCCGGCGACGTGGAGGAACTCGACCGAGTGCGCGGCCGGGTGGAGGCCCTGTGCGAGCGTTTCCCCCTGTACCCGGGGCGCGGGTCCGGCTGAGGGGCCGGGCGCAGAGTCGTGCGTTGCCCCCATTGCTCCAATTCCAGCAGCCAGGTGATCGATTCGCGCTTGGGCACCGATGGAACGATCCGCCGGCGCCGCAAGTGCAAGGAGTGCGCGAAGCGCTTCACCACGCGCGAGCGCGTCGAGCGCCAGACCCCCCAGGTCGTCAAGCGAGACGAGCGGCGCGAGGACTTCTCGCGTGAGAAGATTCTCACCTCCGTTCAGAAGGCCTGCGAGAAGCGCCCGGTGGGGGCGGAGGGCCTCGAACAGCTGGTGGATCGGGTGGAGCGAAGCGTCCAGGAGCAGGGCACCGGCGAGGTGAGCAGCCGCGTCATCGGGGAATTCGTATTGGCAGAACTCGTCGCCCTCGACACCCTGGCGGCAGCGCGTTTCGCCTCGGTCTTCCAGGGCTTCGAGAACGCCGACGATTACTCGGCCTTCTTCGAGTCCATCGAGCGCGGCCTTCGGTGAGCCCCGAGGCTGCCATGCGACTCGCGCTCGCCGAGGCCCGGCGTGCGCGCGGCCGCTGTCATCCGAATCCCCCGGTGGGAGCGGTCGTGTTTCGCGGCGATCGCGTGCTGGGCCGAGGTCGTACGCGGCCGGTGGGCGGCGCTCATGCGGAGGTGGTGGCCCTCGAGAGTGCCCTGCGTCGGCACGGGGCCCGGGCCCTACGCGGCGCTGGCATGGCGGTGACCTTGGAGCCCTGCGCGCATCGGGGCCGCACGGGCCCCTGTGCGCATCGCCTGGTGGATGCGGGCCTGGCACGGGTCTTCGTGGGGCACCGAGATCCGCATCCCGAGGTGTCCGGCCGCGGTCTGCGCGTGCTGCGCCGCGCGGGAATCGCGGTACGGGTGGGCGTGCTCGAGGCCCGCTGTCGCGAGCAGCACCGCGGTTTCCTGAGTGTGCTCTCAACAGGGCGTCCCTTCGTGCAGCTCAAGCTCGCGGCCAGCCTGGACGGGCGCATCGCCACCGCTTCCGGGGAGTCGCGCTGGATCACCGGCGAGGCCGCCCGGGCCGCGGTACACCGGCTGCGCGCGCGCAGCGATGCCGTGCTGATCGGTTCGGGAACCGCGCTGGCGGATGATCCGGCCCTGGAGGCGCGCCGCGGCTCGCGCCTGGTGCACCGGCCGGTACGCATCGTTGCCGACACGCATCTGCGCCTCCCGACCCGGGCTGCCCTATTGCGCGCCGAGCCGGACAGCGCCTGGTTGCTGTGCGCACGGGGGGCCCCCCAGGCCCGGCGGCGCGCGCTGCAGCGCGCCGGGGCCCGCCTGGTGGACGTGCGCCTCGCGAGAGGCCGCCTGGATCTGCGCCGGGCACTCACGGAACTCGCGCGGCTCGGCCTCAGCGAGCTACTGGTCGAGGGGGGCGGCGAGCTGGCGGCCTCCCTGTGGCGGGAGGAGCTGGTGGACGAGCTGCACTGGTTCCTGGCCCCGAAGCTGATCGGCGCGGACGGCGTGCCGGCACTGGGGGGTCTCGGTTTGCGCGCGCTGGCGGATGCGCGCACGCTTGGCGACCTGCGTGTACGGCGCGTGGGCGAGGACCTGCATATCTGGGGTCCGGTGCGCAAGGCGCCCGAGGGAGAAACGAGGTGAAGAGCTATCCCAGCGAGGGCGATGCCACGGGCCTGCGCTTCGCGCTGGTGGCCTCGCGCTTCAACCAGCTGGTCAGCACGCGCTTGCTGGAGGCCTGTCACGAGACCCTGCTCGAACGCGGGGCCCGCGAGGAGGACGTCCACGTCGCCTGGGTACCCGGCGCCTTCGAGATCCCCTTGGCGGCCCGGGTGCTGGCGGAGAGCGGCCGCTATCACGCCATCGCCGCCCTCGGCGTGGTCGTGCGCGGCGGCACTCCGCATTTCGACTACGTGTGCAACGGTGTCACCGACGGCGTGCGAGAGGTGATGCGAGATACCGGGTTGCCGGTGGCCTTTGGCGTCCTGACCACCGACGACGTCGACCAGGCGCTGGCGAGGGCCGGCGGCGAGCAAGGCAACAAGGGCCGCGATGCGGCGCTCGCGGCCATCGAGATGGCGCGCTTGCTGCCGCGCCTGGCGGCTGAGCCGTGAGCCGGTCCCGTCCGGTGGCCCGACGTCTCTCGCGCCGCGCCGCACTCCAAGTTCTTTACGCCGCGGACCTGGGCGACGCTCTCGGCGAGGGCGCGATCGACTCCGTGTTCGAGCGCGTGGACGGCCACTTCGAACTTTCTGAAGGCGGTCGGGCCTTCGCGAGGGAGCTGGTCTGCGGCACCGCGTCGCGTCGCGAGCGCATCGACGCCTTGATCAGTCAGCACGCGCGCAACTGGCGGGTGGAACGCATGGCGGTGGTGGACCGCAATGTGCTGCGGCTCGCCAGCTACGAGCTTGCCTTCACCGACGCGCCGGACCGCGTGGTGCTCGACGAGGCCATCGAGATCGCCCGGGAGTTCGGGAACGAGCGCTCCGGCGCCTTCGTGAACGGGGTGCTGGACGCGATGGCGCGGGGGCTCCAGTCCGGCGAGTCGCGCGAAATTCTCAGCGCGTCGGGGGGCGAGGGGTGAGCGGGCCGCTTCGCATCGGTCTGTCGGGCGAGCGACTCGAGGCGTTGCGGGTGGACGTGGTGGTCGTGTCGTGCCCCTCGGATGAGCGACCCCTGCGCGCCCTCGCGAGTCGTGCGGATTGGCGCTGCTGCGGCGCAATCTCGCAGTTGTTGCGAGACGGCTCCTTCCGGGGGGAGACCGGGGAAGCGGCTTTGCTCGGGGGAGGCGTCGGCCTGGCGGCTTCGCAGCTCCTGGTGCTGGGACGCGGAGAGGAAGGGGCGCTGGACCCGGAGCGCCTGCAGGCTTGGGGCTTCGAGGCCCTGTCTCGCTGTCTGAAGCTGTCCGCACGCAGTGTCGCGCTGGCGTTGCTCCCCGCCGCAGAGCAGTCGCTGCGCGACCAGAGCGCCGCGCTGGTGGCCGCGGCCGTACAGGTCTGGAGGGCGGCGGCGAAGACCCCGGCCGCGGGTCTGGACGTATGGTTGCTCGCATCGGAGTCCGAACGTGTGGCGGCAGTGGCCGCACTCCATGAACTTGCCCCCCGCCTGCCCGCCGGCGTCGAGCTGCAGGACTCCCGGTCGGCTCCCGCCGAAGGCGTCTTCACTGCGCAGCGGCACTCCCCGCTGCCGGGTCCGGCGCGTCAAGCGCCTTCCGCGCCGTACCGATAGGCTCGGGGGGCGTGGGCCCGCTTCGCGGTCGCCCGCTGAGCGTCTGACTTCGGAGGGATGGTATGGGGGCGCTGGACCCCGCGAAGTCGCAGATGCTGGCGGACTGTCCACGCTGTCGCGCCCGTTACCGGCTGTTCACGGACCGCCTGCCCCGCCAGGGTGCGCGGCTCCGCTGTGCGATCTGCCACGCCTGCTTCCGCGTGCGTCTGCCCCTGGCGCCCGCGAGCGGCCAGTTGCGCGGCCGAGCGAGCGCCCCCGCGCAGCCGCAGCGCGATGCGCGAGATGCTCCGCCCCCCCACCGGTTCGCGGTTCCCGAGAAGCGCCCCGGCATCGAGGCGCCCCGGCTGGCGCAGACCGGCGACGTCGCGGGTGCCCCGGAAGACGTACAGCGGCTGGCCCGTATCGTGGCTTCGGAGCTCGTGCTGTATCACGTCGAGCGCTTCGACGCGGGCGTCCGGAACGGCGACGTGCTGGCTGCCATGGCGCCCGAGATCGCGGAGGGACGGCTCCTGCTCGCCCAGAGAATGGGACCCGACGAGGATGCGGGCCCGATGCTCGAGCGGGAGATCCTGCGCGTGGCTGCCGAGCGCGCCTCCGAGCGTTCCGACTGAAAGCGCGGCCCGCGTTCGGCCGGCGCGACGCGTTCGGGGCGAGCCCCCGCCCGGGCGCACAGCTCCGCCCAGGGGTAAGCTGCCGCGGTGGTGCGTTGGGCTCCTCTGCTCATCCCGTTGGCGCTGGTCAGTGGCTGCGGGTACGGCTTCGTCGGTGCCGCCGACGGCCTCGGCGAAGTGCGCGTGGTGAGCATCGAGACGCCGCGCAACGACTCCTTCCAGACCGGGGCCGAATACGTGGTTGCCGAGGCGCTCCGCGGCGAATTGTTGCGGCGTGGAGGGGCCACGCTCAGCGAGGATCCGGAACGAGCCGACCTGGTGATCTCCGGGCGTGTGCTGCGCGTGGAGAGCCGGCCGCGGAGCCTCTCCTCCGTGGCCCTCGCCCTGGAGTTCGAGCTGGCGCTGTCCCTCGAGCTGGAGGCAACGCCTCGCGACGGCCCGCCGCTCTCCTTGCCCTTCCGGCAGTTCACCGAGAGCGACCTCTACATCGCCAGTGCCGACGTGGAGGCGGAGCGAAAGAATCGCGAAGAGGTCCTGGGCCGCGTCGCACGAGTGGCGGCCACGCGCTTCCTCGACGCGCTTTCCCTGGCCCTGCAACAATGACCCCCGAGGCCCTGCGCGAGCAACTCGCCGCCGGCCGATTTCAGCCCGCCTATCTGCTGGCGGGTAGCGAGGCGGTGCTGCGCGAGGAGGCCTTCGAGGCGCTGCGGGAAGCCGTGCTGCAGGGGTCCGGGAGCGACTTCGACCTGGATCGCTTCGATGCGGCAGGGCTCTCGGCGGCGTCCCTGGCCGACACGCTGCGAATGCTGCCCGTGCTGGCCCCGCGTCGCCTGGTGGTGGTGGACGGTCCGGAACAGAGGCGTGCCAGCAAGTTCGCCACCGCACTCCCCGATCTGCTCGAGGATCTCCCCGCGGAGACCGACTGCGTGCTGGTGGTTCGCTCCGCGGACCTGGACCGGCGCACGCGCTGGGTAAAGGCCTTCCTGAAACGCAAGGCGTTGGTCGAATGCGACCCACCCACCAACGCCCGGGAGGTGGCGGCCTTCGCGCGTGCCGAGGCGCTCCGGCAAGGGGTCGAGTTGGAGCGTGGCGCCGCCGAGGCGCTGGTCGAACGCATCGGCCCACAGCTGATGCTGATGCGTCAGGAGATCGCGAAGCTGGCGCTGATGGCCGGGGAGGGGAACCCGCTGAGCCGTGCGCTGGTGGGGACCGGGACGCCGCACGTCTCCGAGGATCCGATCTGGGACCTCAGCGACGCCATCGCGGAGGGGCGCAGTGCCGATGCGCTGGAGTTGCTGGCTCGTCTGCTGGGCCGTGGCGTGGCGCCCCCACCGCTGCTGGGTGCGCTAGCCGCCCACTTTCGCCGCCTGCTGGTCTGTGCGCACGGAGGGGAGGTCTCCGGGCGCTCCTTCGTGCGCAAGAAGATCGAGACGCAGGCGCGGCGCTACGGACCGCGTCGCTTGGACAGCGCCCTCGATGCCATCCACGAGACAGACCTGGCGATCAAGGGGGCGGGCGCCCTAGGACCCGAACTCGCCCTGGAGAGATTGGTGGTGGCGCTCACCCGCTGAGCGGACGCCGCGCCAGCGCGTGCTGGGCTAGGAGCCGGGCAGCTGGTGGATCGCGCGGGCGAGGCGGGAGATGATGCGGCTGGCCCGTGCCCGGGGAAGTACGCCCTTGCTGGTGGCCTTGCGGATGACGCGCTCGGCGCTGCTCAACGCACTCCGGGCGACTTCGGGCTCACCGGACTGGATTGCACCTCGCGTGTTCTTCACCGCATTGCGCAGCCCGCTACGGATGCTCCGGTTGCGCGCTCGCCGGCGGAGATCCTGGCGTGCACGCTTCTTCGCCGATTTGTGTTGAGCCAAAAGATACTCCCCGGGTGCGCAACGGCGTCGCAGGATAGTCGCAGCCCGACCGCGATGCCAGCGGCCCGCTAGGATTCAGCGGGCTCCCGGGGGCGCCGATAAGGAATCCGTGTCGGCAGGGACTCGTCGGTCTCGATTCCAGCGAGCGGCGCGTGGGCTCACCACGGGCCTGCGGCTCGCCTCGCTGACGCTCGCCTTCGCGCTGGGCGTTGCCGCCTCGTCCGCGAGCGCACCGGCTCTGGAGGAAACCTCATCTTTTTTACTCCCCGCGGGGGGAGCGAGTGACCAGGAGGCGGCGAACGCCCAGAGTGATCTGCTGCTGGCGGCGTGGAATGCGCCCGCGGACTCCCTCGCGGAGCGGGTCGCCGTCACCCGGGCTGCCGCACTTGCGGTGGGGGTCTGGAGCTTCGACACGGCGGCGCGCGCGCTGTTGCGGAGCCCCGGGCTCGGCAGCCCCCTGGAACGCGCGCGTGCAGCGGTGATCCTGGCCCCCGACCTTCCAGCCGCCCATATGGCGCTGGCCGAAGCGCTCTGGTGGACGGGCGAAGCGCCCATGGCTGCGCTCCGCAACGCGCTCGCGGCACTGGCTGCTGCCGCACGTCACCCGGAGGCCGTATTCTGGTTTGGGGGGAGCTTGCTCTTCCTGGTTGCCGTGGGGCTGGTGGCGGGTGGCGCCTTGACGTTGCTGGCGGCCGCAGCCGGCGCCTTCCGACGGGCCGCCCACGATCTGGGTCACCTGGTGGCGCCCGGAGCCCCCGAATTTGCCCGTGCCGCGCTGCTGGCGGCGCTGTTGATGTTGCCTGTGGCGTTTGGCCAGGGGCTGTTGGGCTTCTTGCTCGCGTGCCTGGCGCTGGGACTGGCCTTTGGCGGCCGCCGTCAGCAGACGGTGTTGGCCCTGGCCGCTTTGAGCATTGGCCTGGGCGCGTTTCCGCTGGCGAATCTCGCCAGCCGGAGCCTCGACTTCTTCGGGAGCGACCCGGTCGTACGTGCCGTGGTCTCGGTGGCATCGGGCGCCGACGCGCCTGGCGACCGCATACGCCTCTCCGCGGCGGCGGAACGCGACCCCATGGCGCTTCGTGGCCTCGCCATGCTGGCCCGGCGCCACGGCCGTCTGGGCGAGGCGGACGCCCTGTATCAGCGTCTCGTCGCGGAGTGGCCGCAGGATGCAGCGCTGGCCAACAACGCGGCCAATGTGCGCCTCGAACTGGGTCACCTCGAGAGTGCCTACGCGCTCTACGACAGCGCGCTACGCGGTGGGGACTCGGAGATCGTGCTCTTCAACCTCTCCCAGGCCCACGGTCGCGCCTTCCGCGTCGATGCGCTGAACCAGGTGCTCGTGGACGCCCAGCGACTGGATGGGGAACGCATCGCTGAGTTCACCGCGTTGACGGGACAGGCGGGTCGGGAGTTCGTGGTCGATCTTCCCGTCTCCACGCCGGTATTGTGGCGCAGGCTCTTCGAACGACAGTCCGGCGTCGGTGTGGCCGACCAACTACGAGCCCGGCTGGCACCCGGCATCCTGGGCGACGAGCCGCTTCTTCTTGCAGGGGTCTTGTTGGCCGTGTTGGCATCCTTCTCCTGGGTTGGCACCCGTTTCGAAGCTGCGCACAGCTGCGGGCGCTGCGGCACGCAACTCTGCGCGCGCTGTGATCCGGACCACGCGGGCTGCGAGCTGTGCCACGACTGTGCGCGTCTCTTCTTCCGGCCGGAACAGACCGACCGGACGCTGCGGGTCGAACGAATCGGCGCGCTGCGATCGCGGGAGCGTCGCCTGCAGGGCATCAATGCGTTGGCCGCCGTATTGCTTCCTGGCGCGGCGGGCGCGCTCACGCGGCGCCCGGCCACGATGTTGCTGGGAGCGTTGGGCTTCTCGCTGGCGGTCGCCTGCGTGGCCTGGCCCCGCGGCCCGCTGCCTGACCCGCTGGTCGCGGGCGATGCGGCGCCGCTGGCCTTTCTCATGCTCGGCTCGCTGGCCGCGTTGCTCCACCTGGGGGCGGCGGTACGCGCGCTTTCGGAGAGCCGGAAGGAGAACGCGTGAGCGTCGGGCTCTCCGGCAACCTGCGGGACTTCGGGATCGCAGACGTCTTCCAACTGATCGGGCAGCAGCGCAAGACCGGGGAGTTGAGGATCCGCGAGAACGGCAACGGCGCCCGGCTGCTCTTCGACGAGGGTGCAGTGGTCTCTGCGCTCCCAGAACTGGCCGACGGGGGGGAGCCGCTGGCCGAGATGCTGTTTCGCAGTGGCTGGTTGCGGCGGGAGCAAGTGCAGGAGCTGCGTGCCGCCGAGCGAACTTCTGCCCGGACGCTGCACCGGATCGCGCAGGATCGGGGCTGGCTCTCGGCCGAGGAACTGAATGCGGTGGAGGACCGGCTCACCCACGACACCATCTTCGACGCGCTGCGCTGGGAGGGCGGGACCTTCGACTTCCAACCCCGCGACAGCGTTCCCCAGCGACACGGGGCGATGCGGCTGGGCGCCGAACAGATCTTGATGGACGGGCTGCGCATGCTCGACGAGTGGCGCACCTTTGAGGGGCGCATCCCCTCGGAGGACACCGTATTCCGTCGCTGCGGACTGGCCTCGGATGCCGCGGAGAGCGAGGCCTGCGAGGTTGCGCGCAGCGATGCCGGACAGCGGCTGCTTGCGCTGGTGGACGGGCGCCTCCCGGTACGTCGGATCATCGATCTCTCCCGGCTCGGGACTTTCGAGGGCACGCGTATATTGGCGAGCTGCGTCGAGGCGGGCCTGCTGGAACCCGTGAGGGCCAGGAGTCTCCCGGGAGGCTGGATGCTCTGGTCGGAAGGCAGCGGACAAGGTCTTGGGTTGCGCGGCCTCGCGGAGGTCGCGCTTCCGCTGCTGGCCCTGCTCCTGGTGGTGTCGATGCTGGGCACCTCGCCGGTGCTTCCCTCGCAGGGGGAGAGCTGGCCGATCCCCCGCACCAGCCTGGAAGGTGCGGCTGAAATGGAGCACATGCGCGCGCTCCGCAAGCTCGCAGAGGTCTTTCATCTGATGGAATCTCGCTGGCCGGTGGCTCTGGAGGAGCTCCCGGCGCGAGGACTCGTGAACGCGAAGGCGTTGGCGTCTCCTCTCGGCCACCCATACCATTCGCAGGGTCCGGACGGGGAACTGGTGCTGCTCGCACCCGATCCCTGAGCGCTCCCCGCATTCCATCCCTCGGACCCACGAGGTTCCCCTGTCGTCGAATCCGTCCTCTCAAGCGACCGTGACCGCGTCGGAAGCCCGGCAGACGCTGATTTTCGAGGACAACGCCATCGCGGCGGCCCTCTACGGGGAAGGAGACCGCACCCTGCGGATCCTGGAGCGCGAGCTGGGGATCGACGCCCGGGCTCGCGGCAACGAGGTACGCCTGGTGGGCAGGGCCGGGTCGGTGGCGCTGGCCCGCAAGGTTCTCGAGCAACTCTACGGAGTGCTGCGCTCCGGGCAGTCCCTGAGCCCCCGGGACGTTCAGGGCGCCGTCCGCATGCTACGCCGGGAGCCCGACGTCGAACTCGATGACGTCTACCAGGAAGTCCTGGCCGACGTGGGTTCGCGCCATCGGATCACCGCCAAGAACCTCGCGCAGAGGCGCTACGTGGAGTTGATCCGCGAACTCGACGTGGTCCTGGCCGTGGGACCCGCGGGCACGGGAAAGACCTATCTCGCCATGGCCCTGGCACTCGCCTCGCTCAACCGCCACGAGGTGTCCCGGGTGATCCTCACGCGTCCGGCGGTGGAGGCGGGCGAGAAACTTGGTTTTCTGCCGGGGAGCATGACCGACAAGGTGGATCCCTACTTGCGGCCCCTCTATGACGCCCTCGGCGACATGATGCCCTTCGAGAAGTGGAGCCGCCTGATGGAGCGCGGCGTGATCGAGGTGGCGCCGCTGGCCTTCATGCGCGGGCGCACGCTCAACGACGCCTTCGTGATCCTCGACGAGGCACAGAACACCACCAGCGAGCAGATGAAGATGTTCCTGACCCGGCTGGGTTTCGACTCCCAGGCCGTGGTCACCGGAGACATCACGCAGATCGACTTGCCCAGTGAGCGAACCAGCGGGCTCGTGGAGGTCCTCGAGGTTCTGCAGGGCGTCGACGGCATCGGGGTGATGCGTTTCTCGGAAGAGGATGTGGTTCGTCACTCCCTCGTACAAACCATCATTCGCGCCTACGACCGCTACCGGAGTCCCTCCCCGCCTAGGCCCAGACAGGTCCCGCAACGGGACGGAGAGGATCCCAAGCTCGCATGAGCGTCCGCCTCTCGGGCCTGCGGGGTCTGCCCGCGCTCGACCGGCGGCGACTGCGGGGACGTGTCCAACGCATGTTGCGCGCGCTGGAAATGCCCGATGCCGAGATCTCCATCTCGCTGGTGGACGACAGTGCCATCTCGGAACTCAACGCAGCCTACCGGAAGAAGCAGGGCGCCACCGACGTGCTCTCGTTTTCGCTGCTGGAAGGAGAGCACAGCGAGCGTCGCGGGGCGCTGCTGGGGGACGTGGTGGTCAGCCTGGAGACGGCCGCTCGCCAAGCGGCGCGTGGGGGGCGCAGCCTGGACCAGGAGGTGATGCGCCTGCTGATCCACGGCGCCCTGCACCTGCTGGGCCACGACCACCAGCAGGCGGGAGAAGCGCGCCGGATGCGTGCCGAGGAGCGACGGCTTTGGCGCCTGTTGTGGCCCTGAGCCCCGGCGCGCGCCTCGGCTGGGCCCTCGCCTACGCGCTGGCGACCCTGATGTGTTTTCCCCAGCTGCTGGCCGGCCGAGTCGTCGACTTCGGCTGGGGGCTGGCTTGGCTGTCCCCCGCTCTGCTGATTCTCGCGATCCGCGGACTCGCGCCGGCGGCGGCGGCGCGCTGGGCGTTTGGCGCCAGCCTGGTTGCCCACGCGGGGGTGCTCCACTGGATCTACGTGGTGAGCGTCGAATACGGGCACGCCCATCCGGTGGTGGGAGTGTTGGCGCCGGTCCTGTTGGCGAGCTACGTGGCCGGCTTCACCGCTGCCTTCGCCGCACTCTTTGCGTGGTGGAGTGAGCGGGGACTGGGCTCTCCGCCGGCCGCAGCCGTGGCGTGGACGGCGCTCGACTACCTGCGCTCCTTCTTGTTCACGGGTTTTCCCTGGGCGACGCTGGGCTACGCGCAGCACCAGAACGCCGCGCTCATGGAGCTGGCAGCCTGGACGGGCGTCTATGGGCTCTGCTTCGTCAGCGTGCTGGGGGGTGCCGC
Source organism: Myxococcales bacterium (assembly GCA_013215615.1). GTDB lineage: Bacteria > Myxococcota_A > UBA9160 > UBA9160 > SMWR01 > JABSQX01. The sequence continues at coordinate 11,222 of JABSQX010000127.1, forward strand.
GCTGGCGAGTCTCTACCGCTGCTGGCGTGAACCCGAAGCTTCAGAACGCGCAGCTGCCGGATCGCGGGCGGCCCGCTCCCGGCTCGGTGTCGCGTTGGCCTCATTGGCGGCGGTGGCATTGGTCCTGCTCGTTGGCGCAGTGTCGGCGAGACGGCCCGAGGCACCCGGGTCCGAGCGGGTGCGCGTCGGAGTCATCCAGGGGAGCATCGAGCAGGGCGTCAAGTGGAGCCCCGACTGGCGGGAGCAGAGCTTGGCCCGCTACGAGGCGCTGAGCCGACAGGCGGCCGCAGAGGGGGCTCGCCTGCTGGTGTGGCCCGAGACCGCGGTGCCCGGGGCGCTGGAACGTGACGCGAGCTTGCGCGCACGGCTCTTGCGCCTGGCCCGGGAGCTGGATGTGGCGCTGGTGGTGGGAGGAGTGGGCGTTTCTCCGGAGCTGGAGCATTCCGGTTTGCGCTACTACGACAGCGCCTTCGTGGTCGAGCCCCAGGGCGAGTTGGGCGAGCGCTACGACAAGACCCACCTGGTCCCCTTCGGCGAGTACCTGCCCTTCCGGGCGCTACTGGGCGGGTTCCTCGGGGCGTTGGCCCGGGGCATCGCGCCCGATGACGTGAGCGCCGGCGCAGCACCCCGCAGCGTCGAGGTTCCGCTCGCCGATGGGAGCCGCATCCGGGTGGGCATCCCGATTTGCTACGAGTTGCTGTTTCCGGACCTGGTTCGGCGTTTTGCGAACTCGGGGGCCAGCCTGTTGCTGGCCGTCACCAACGATGCTTGGTATGGGCGCACCGGAGCGCCTTACCAATTCCTCGCCATCACCGCGCTTCGCGCCGCGGAGACCCGCCTGGCCACGGCGCGGGCAGCCAATACGGGGGTCTCGGCCTTCATCGACGCTCGGGGCCGCGTGCGGGAGCCGACGCCCATCTTCGAGCCCACCTATCGGGTCTCCGACATGCGCGTGCGGGGTTCGCAGCGCTCGAGCAGTTTCTACGCCCGCCACGGCGACGTATTCGTGCAGGTCTGTTGGCTGGTCGTCGCACTCTGGGCGGCCCGTGCGTGGCGCGCTGGGATGAGTGATGCTCCGGTGCCCTCCCCGCCCTGAGAGAATGCGAGGTCGAGATGACGGAAGCGCCGCTGGGCGCGGCATCCCACCAGGAGATCGGAGAGCGCCTGCGCGGACTGCGTGCGCGTTTCGACGAACTCCGGGGGCGTCTTTGACTCCGCGAAGCTTCGCGCGCGGCTCGAGGAGCTAGAGCGCAGGGCATCGGTACCGGATCTTTGGGACGATCGTGAGCGAGCCGAGCAGGTACTGCGCGAGAAGGCTGCGCTGGAGCGCGAGGTGGGCCTCTACGACGAGCTTGCCACGGCGCTGGAGGACGCGGAGGTACTGCTGGAACTCGCCGCGGAGGAGGACGATGAGCAGACTCGAGCCGAGGTGGCGCTGCGACTCGCGGCGGCAGAGAGCGAGCTGGACGCCGCGGAACTCGAGCAACTGCTGGGCGGCGAGAACGACGGCGCCAACGCGATCGTTTCCATCAACTCGGGGGCAGGTGGCACGGATGCCTGCGACTGGGCGGAGATGCTGATGCGCATGTACACGCGCTGGGCACAGGACCACGACTACCGGGTGGAGGTCCTGGACCTCCAGTCCGGCGAAGAGGCGGGGATCCGCAGCGCCACGCTCACCGTGAGCGGCCCCCGCGCATTTGGCTACATGAAGGCTGAGGAGGGCGTGCACCGCCTGGTGCGCATCTCACCCTTCGACTCCCAGGCCCGGCGCCACACGGCCTTTTCCAGCTTGACGATCGTTCCCGAGATCGACGACGCCATCGAGGTGGAGATCGACGAGGGGGACCTGCGCGTCGACACCTACCGCTCAGGCGGCGCGGGCGGCCAGCACGTCAACAAGACGGATTCGGCGGTGCGGCTCACGCACCTGCCCACTGGCACCGTCGTGCAGTGTCAGAACGAACGCTCTCAGCACAAGAATCGCTCGTCTGCGATGAAGGTGCTGCGCGCCCGCCTCTACGAGCGCGCGCGCCGCGAGCGGGAGGAGAAGCTGGCCGCGCAGCGCGGGGAGCAACGTCAGATCGATTTCGGTAGCCAGATCCGATCCTATACCCTGCACCCCCAGCAGCGCGTCAAGGATCACCGCACCGGGGTCGAGACCGGTGACGTCGAGGGCGTTCTGCAGGGAGATCTCGACCGCTTTATTCGGGCGACGCTGCTGCAGCGTGCGTCGGGGGAGGGGGAGTCGGCATGAGCGAGCGAGAACGCGAGGCCCGTCGTGCGCGGCTCGCGGCCCTTCGCGAGGCCGGCGTCGACCCCTATCCCGCGCGGGTGGCAGCGCGAGAGACGGTGGCGGGCGTGAGCGAGCACTTCGCGGATCACGACGAGCAGGCGCTCGAGGCCGATCCCGTCACGGTGTCGCTTGCGGGGCGGCTGATGGCGTTGCGGCCGATGGGAAAGCTCGTTTTTGGCACCCTGCTCGAGAATGGCGCGCGCATCCAGATCAGTGCTCGCAAGAGCGAGATTCCCGCGGAACTCTTCGCCGCGGTGAAGACGCTCGACGTGGGCGACTTCCTGCACGTGGAAGGGCCCCTCTGGCGTACCCGGAAGGGCGAGCTCACAGTGGACCTGCGCGGCTTCCAGTTGCTGGCCAAGAGCCTGGCGCCCCTGCCCGAGAAGTGGCACGGCCTGAAGGACGTGGAGGTGCGCTTCCGCAAACGTCATCTCGACATCCTCGTGAACGAGGATGCGCGGCGCATCATGCTGCAGCGCAGTGCCGTGGTGCGGGCCATGCGGGAGGTGCTGGATGGCCGCGGCTTTCTCGAGGTGGAAACACCCGTTCTCCAGCCCATCTACGGAGGAGCGGCAGCAAGGCCCTTTACCACGGAACACAACGCGTACGATCAGCGACTCTTCCTGCGCATCTCGGACGAGTTGTACCTGAAGCGCCTGGTGGTGGCCGGGCTGGACCGCGTCTACGAAATCGGCCGGGTATTTCGCAACGAGGGAATCTCGCGCAAGCACAACCCCGAGTTCACGATGATGGAGTGCTACCAGGCCTACGCGGACTACCGGGACATGATGGAACTCACGCAGAGTCTGGTGCAGACGATCTGCGACCGGGTCTTTGGTACTCGGCAGCTCCCCTACCGGGGCCAGGTCATCGATTTCGACGGCGAATGGCCTCGGCTCAGCATGCGAGATGCCGTCGCTGAGCGCATTGGCGTCGACGTTCTCGACTGCCCGGACCTCCCCTCGCTCCAACAGGCGCTGCGGGACGCCGGTCGCGAGCTCGGCGAGGCCCCCACCTGGGGGCGGCTGGTGGACGATCTCTTCAGCGAGCACGTGGAGCCGCAACTCATCCAGCCCACCTTCGTGACCGACTACCCCCTCGAACTCTCTCCCCTCGCCAAGCGCTCGCCCGACGATCCGCGCTTGGTGGAGCGCTTCGAGGCCTTCGTGGGTGGGCTGGAGATCGCCAACGCCTTCAGCGAACTCAACGATCCCGTCGACCAACGCGGGCGCCTCGAAGCCGCGCACCGCGATCGCGACGCCGGCGATGACGAGGCGCATCCCATGGACGAGGACTACCTCGAGGCCCTGGAGATCGGCCTGCCGCCCACCGGCGGGCTGGGGATCGGTGTGGACCGGCTCGTGATGGTGCTCGTGGATGCGCCCAACCTGCGCGAGGTGATCTCCTTCCCCTACATGAGGCCCGACGACTGACCGTGGCTGACTTCGCTGCCGTCCTCTGGGCGTGGATCACGACTTCCGGGAGCACGCTGGCCGCGACCTTGATCGTGGTCATCGCGCTCGGGGTCAGCGCCCTCACGCTGCTCTTTGCGGGCTCCGCGGTGGTGGCCCTCGAGCGCTTCGCGCGCGTAGCGCGGCGCCCCGCCAGCATCGTGGGCTGCGGGCTGTCGTGGGCGGGCGTACTGGGGGCCGGCGCCGTCTACTACCAGGCGGCGGACTTCGCCGCGGCTCCCGCCAGCCTCAAGCTCCTGGCCTGGCTCCAGTGGTCGGCGGGCTGGGCGGTCGTGGTGGGCCTGCTGGTTCTCGCGCAGCGGGCACTGCTGCCGCGCGTGGGTTCTCGCGCCCTGGGTGTCTCCTGCTTGGGGGCGCTCGGGCTCTCGGTGGCGTTGCTGCTCGGTGCCACCGGGCGCGTCGCCTTCGCGGCGGCAGCGGTGATCCTCTCCGGCGCGGGGGGCGTTCTGCTCTGGTTGCGACGGCGCCGAGGCGGTGAGCGCGTCGTCGGCGGCGTGGAGTCCCTTTGCTGGACGCTGGTCGCGGCCCTGGCCGTGGGCGTGGGCTGCGCGCTGTGGCTGCCGGGCCCGGCCGAGGGTGTGGCGCGTGTCGGCCTCGCGCTGCTGGCGCTGTTGGGCGTGCTGCTGGTGGGCGGCTTGGTGCCCCTGGCGGCGGCGGGCGTGCTCGACACGCGGCTCTCCGCGGAGTGGTTCATCGCCGTCCGCTACCTGCTCGCCAAGCGCCGGCAGACCTTCATCTCGGTGATCAGCGCCATCTGCGTGCTGGGCATCGCGGCAGGGGTGTGCTTGATCGTGACCGTGCTGTCGGTGATGAACGGCTTCGAGCGGACCTGGCGCGACGAGATCATCGGCAACCGCGCCCACTTCACGGTGCACAGCGGTCTCGGCCCCATCGCCGACTACCGCAACGTGCTCGAACGCGTACTGGCCACCGAGGGGGTGGTGGCGGCCTCCCCCTACCTCGACGCCCAGGGCATGGTGAGGGGGGAGGCGGGGGAGATCCTGGGTGTGCGCGTGCGGGGAGTGGACCCCGAACGCGTGTCCCAGGTGACGGACCTGAGCGACGACCTGATCGCAGGCTCTCTCGCGAGCCTGGCCGCGGAGCCCTCACAGGCCGGGGATCCCGCCATCCTGATCGGCAGCCAACTCGCGGGAAGCCTGGGCGTTACGGTGGGCGACTCCCTGCTCTTGATCTCACCCTTCGGCGGGCCGCGCACACCGCTGGGGCCCGCTCCTCGGCTCACGCGCTTCACGGTGACTGGCGTCTTCGAGTCGAGCTTCTTCCAGTACGACGAGGTCTTCACCTACGTGAACCTGGCCGCCGCCCGGGATTTCCGCCGAGTGGGAGACGTGGTCGACGGAATCGAGGCGCGCACCACGGACTTCTACCGCTCGCGCCCGGTAGGTCTCGCGGTCCAGGAGGCCCTGGGCTTCCCCTACTTCACCCGCGATTGGAAGGAATTTTTCCCGGCCTTCTTCCAGGCGCTCAAGAGCGAGCGGGTGATGATGTTCGTACTGCTCACGATGATCATCGTGGTGGCGGTCTTCTCGATCGTGTCCACCCTCGTGATGATGATCATGGAGAAATCCGGCGACATCGCGATTCTCAAGGCGATGGGCGCCGAGGAGGGCAGCATCGAACGGATCTTCGCGCTGGAGGGGGCGTTGATCGGCTTGTCGGGCACCCTCATCGGAGTCGTCACGGGGATCTGCATCACCGCGCGCATCGCGTGGATCCAGAGCGCCATCGAGGGACTGATTGGCATCGACACCCTGCCGGCCAGCGTCTACCAGTTCTCGACACTGCCCGCAGAGTTCGATGCGGGACAGATCGCGCTGGCGGCCGCGATCTCCCTGGTGATGTCGCTCGGCGCAACGCTGCTGCCCAGTCGGCAGGCCGCGCGCCTCGATCCCATGGAGTCGCTCCGTTATGAGTGAGACGCTCTACGCGGCGAGTGGATTGTGCCGATCCTTCTCGATGGGGAGCCGCGTGATCGAGGTGTTGCGGGGGGTGGACCTCAGCATCGCGCCGCACGAGCGCCTGGCGATCCTGGGCAACTCCGGGGTAGGGAAGTCGACCCTGCTGCACATCCTGGGAACCCTGGACCACCCCTCCTCGGGGACGCTTTACTTCGAGAACGAGGAGGTCTTCTGGCACGACCGCGACGCCCTGGCCCGATTTCGGAATCAGCACCTCGGTTTCGTCTTCCAGTTCCACCACCTGCTCCCCGAGTTCGACGCGCTGGAGAACGTGATGATGCCGGGCCTGGTGGCGAGGCGAGGATTCGCGGAGATGCGGCCGCGTGCCGAACACCTGCTCTCGGAGGTGGGGTTGGCGGATCGGCTGCGGCACCCCGTGGGAAAGCTCTCCGGTGGCGAACGGCAGCGCGTCGCGGTGGCGCGCGCGCTGGTCCTCGAGCCCTCCCTGCTGCTCGCCGACGAGCCCACGGGAAACCTGGATCCCGACACCGCGCAGGGGGTGCTCGACCTGTTGCTGGAGATGAACCGGCAACACGGCACCGCGCTGGTCGTGGTGACTCATAGCCAGGGGCTGGCCGACCGGCTGGACCGTCGCGTGGTGCTCCGGGACGGTTGTCTCGAGGAGCAATCCTGAGACCGCTGGCGAGGGGCGCGCGATTGCGGGGCCATCTCATCGTGCGAGGGAAGCCGTGGGGGGACTGCTTGTCGCGCACTGGCTCGAACCCTAGAGTCCGTCGGTCGTGAGCCGCTTGGGCGCGATTCGGGGGGACGTGGCACGCGGCACGCGCAGGGTACTGCGCGTGCGGCGAGTTGCGTCGGCTTCGCTGGCGGTGATGCTCGGGGTGTTCGCGTCCAGCGTCGCGACGGCCCAGGAGCCTGCGTCCGAGGAGCGGCCGGTGGTGGCGGTACTGCCCTTTCGCGTCCACAGCGCCGATCCGGCCGCGGCGCTCGGTGACTCTCTCGCGGAGTTGCTGCGCAGTCGGCTCGAGGCGGCGGGCCGCGTGCGGGTGCTCGAAGCGGGGGCCAGCGGGAGCGAGCCCGAGGCGGCGAGCGGCGAGACCCGGGACACGGCGCTGCGCCGGCTGGCGCGCTCGCTGGGTGCGGATTTCCTGATCACCGGGAGCCTGACCGAAATCGCGGGCCGCTTCAGCCTGGACGTACGGGTGACGCCCCGGGACCTCGGTGTCGAAAGCCAGACCCAGGTCGCCACCGCCCAGGGCGAGGAGGACCTGCTGGCCCGCATGGATCGGGTGGCAGACCTGGTGGACGAGCAGATCGCGGGTGTGGCGACTGCCCGGGTGGCCTCGGTGGAATTGCGCGGCGCCGCCGGTCTCGAAGGGGTGCTCGGCGTAGATGTCGAGACACGGGTCGGCGAAGTGTTCGACCCGCTCGTGCTACGCACGGATCTCGCGGCGCTGCGCGCCCATCCGGAGGTGGTGTCCGCGAAGGCCGACAGCCAGCGGGGCCCGGAGGGGGTGAGCGTGGTCTTCGACCTCGTCCTCGCGGATGCCGGCGCGCGTCAGCAACTCTCCCCGGACGAGCGCATCGCCTTCGTGGAGATCCGCGGCAACCGCCGCATCGAATCCGATGCCATCCGCGCGCGCATCGCCTCGCGTCCCGGCGACCGCTTCGACCCCCTGCGGATTGCCGAGGACATCGAGGAGATTTACGGGCTCGGCTTCTTCCGCAACGTCACCGTCTTCACGAAGCTCGAAGCCGAGGGCCGCGTCCTGATCTTCGAGGTGGAGGAGAACCCGGTGATTCGGCAGATCTCCATCTCCGGAAACGATGCCATCGACAGTGACGAAATCCGGGAAATCCTGACGCTCACCACCGGATCCAGCCTCGACTACCCCCTGCTCTTCGAGAATCGTCAACGCATCGAGGCCTTGTATCGCGCACAGGGCTACTACCTCGCGGCGGTGGATTTCGAGATCGATCCGCTGGCCGAATCCTCGGTGGGAGTGCACTTCGAGGTCCAGGAGGGTGAGAAGCAGAAACTTCGCGAAATCCGCTTCGTGGGGAATGAGTACTTCTCCGACTCGGAACTCACGGCCGGATTCCAGACGAAGACCTGGCGTTTTTGGTCCTACGCGACCTCCTGGTTCGATCGCTCCGGCACCTACTCGGAACCCCTCTTCATGCAGGACCTGCGCGGCGTGGACGAGAAGTACAGCAACGTGGGCTTCCTCCAGGCGCAGGTGAGCGACCCGGACGTGCAGGTGGAAAAGGACGGGATCACCGTGGTCATCGACGTCGTGGAGGGTCGCCAGTTCCACGTGGGAGGGATCGACGTGGTGGGCGATTCCACGGTGGACGTGCCCGCGTTGCGCGAGCAACTGCGGCTCCAGGCGGGCGAGGTCTTCAACCGGAGCTTCCTCACGTCGGACATCGAGGTGCTCACTCGTCACTACCAGAACCGCGGCTTCTACTTCGCGCAGGTGACCCCGCTCTCCGATCTCTCCGAGGTCACCGACCAGGTGGACGTCACTTTCGACGTGCGCAAGGGGCCGCTCTACTTCATTCGCCGGGTGGACATCGGCGGCAACACCATCACGGTCGACTCGGTGATCCGTCGTGAAATTCCCGTGGCCGAGGGAGAGCTCTACTCCCAGCGCGCGGTGGATCTGGCCCGGGCCCGTGTGGACCGCCTGGGCTACTTCGAGGAGGTGGATTTCCAGATGGAGACCACCGAAGAACCCGACCAGTTGGATGTCAAGGTCTCTGTGGTCGAGCGGCCCACGGGTTCCTTCAGCTTCGGGGCGGGCTACTCCTCCCAGGACGGCCTGGTGCTCAATGGCTCACTGTCCCAGACGAATCTCTTCGGGCGCGGCTACGTGGCCAATCTCTCCGTGGACTTCGGGCGCCGCACCCAGCGCTTCTTCATCAACCTCCGCGATCCCTACTTCCTTGGCACCGAGTTCAGCCTGGGCACCACGGTGTCCCGCACCAACATCCGGTACAACTCCTTCGAGCAGGAGCAGATCGGCGCCCAGGTGATCCTGGGGCACGCGCTCAGCGAGGACAACCGGACGCGCGGCTACCTACGCTACGGCTTCGACCTGCGGCAGCTCGCCGACAACTTCAACGTGTACACCGCGGCTCTCATCTTCCGCGAGTACGTGCAAGACCGGGTTTCCAGCAGCATGATGGGCTTGACGCTCACGCAGGACACCCGCGACGATTACCTGGCGGCCACCTCCGGCCGCCTCTTACAGCTGAGCGTGGACGCGGCGGGCATCGGGGGCTTCTCGAAGTTCGTGCGCATGGAGGCGCGCGGTTCCTGGTTCCTGGGGGCGCCGGATTTCCTGCTCGACCGCTCGAGCTTCGTGGTCGGCGCTCGTCTCGGCTGGGCGGAGCCCCTCAACGTGATCGGCGACTACTCGACGCTCGCGCTCACGCCGGACGACGAGGCGTTCCTGAGCGCCAATCCGGACAACAACATCCAGCCTCTCGACAAGATCGACACCGATCTGACGCTGCCGCTCACCGAGCGCTATTTCATGGGCGGCCTGGGTCGCTACCCGCTGCGCGGTTTCAAGGCCCGCAGCGTGGGGCCGCGGCGCGCGATTCTGCGCCGGGTGACGGTTCGCGACGAAGGCGGCCAATACGTGGCGGAGACCGATCCGAACGGCAGTCTCTTCACGCCGGTGGGTTGGGACCCGATCACGAACACATGCACGGACGACATCCAGATAGGCGGCAACGGCAGAGGTACTTGCAACGACTTGAGCGACACCGAGCACTTCGCAGACCCCAACCAGACCGACGTGGTCGGCGGCAACAAGTTCATCGCGGCCAGCTTCGAGTACCGTTTCCCGATCTCGGAGACGGTGGGCCTGCAGGGGGTGGCCTTCGTGGACATGGGCAACGCTTTCGCCGAGGACCATTACAATCTGTTCGACGTCACCGAGTGGCGCTACGGTACCGGGGCCGGAATCCAGTGGTTCTCCCCCTTCGGTCCGCTGGCATTGGTGTTGGGTTTTCCCCTGGATCGACTTTCCCACGAAAAATCGCCGGTGTTGGAGTTCTCAGTCGGCGGGGCAAATTTCTAGTCCCCGCGGGGTAGCCAGTATGGTCGGCGTGCGAGGGAAGTCGCACGAGTCCAAGAATCCCAGAGCAGGAGAGGTTCGATCATGACGAACAACAAGAGTCTGATGCTGTTTGCGTTGGCGGCTCTGCTGGTGTGGGGCACGGCAGCGAACGACGATCCCATCCGGATCGGGGTGGTGGACGTCGAACAGGCCTTCAACTCCACGGACGAGGGCAAAGCGGCGCGAGAGGAACTGGCCCGCAAGCAGCGCGAAGCCCAGGCCGCCATCCAGCCCCTGGTGGATGAGATGAAGGCCAAGGAGGAAGACCTGCAGGCCAAGCGCTTCGTGCTCTCCGACGAGGCCCTCTTCCAGAAGCAACTCGACCTGAAGGAGCTGCAGAACCAGATCGAGAACAAGGTCAAGCAACTCCAGGGGCAACTCCAGGTGGACCAGACGCGCATCCAGGGGCCACTGGAGAAGAAACTCCGGGAGATCATCGACGAGGCGGGCAAGAGCGCCGGCTTTACGGTGATCTTCGCGCGCGACGCACCGGGGTTGCTCTACACCCGAGAAGCGCTGGACATCACGGACCTCGTGATCGAGAAATACAACCAGAAGAGCTGAGGGCGCGTGGCCAAGGTTCACCCTACGGCGGTCGTCTCTCCCGAGGCGGATCTGGCCGACGACGCCGTGGTCGGCGCGCTGGCCGTGGTGGAGGGCCCCGTGCGGCTCGACTCCGGGGCCGAAGTCGGACCCCACGCATTCGTGACCGGCCGTACTCGGATTGGCGCCCGCACCCGGATCTTCCCCCACGCGGTACTGGGCGTGGCGCCCCAGATGCTCGGATTCGACGGAAGGACCACCGAACTGCTGATCGGGGAGGACAACATTATCCGCGAGCACGCCTCGATCCACGTGGGCACCCCTGCCGGAGGGGGTTGCACGCGCATCGGCGACGGCAACATGATCATGAACCACGTGCATGTCGCCCACGATTGTCAGATCGGCAGCCACTGCGTACTGGCGGGCTACGCGGGTATGGGGGGGCACGTCGTGATCGAGGATTACGTGGTACTGGGAGGCTTCACGGGCGTTCACCAGTTCGTCCGGGTCGGCGAATCGGCGTTCACCGGGGGCAACAGCATGGTGGGCAAGGATGTGCCGCCTTTCGCGAAGGTGGCGGGAGACCGGGCGCACTTCGTGGGCGTGAACCGCATCAACCTGGAGCGGCGCGGCTTCGAGCGGGAGCGCATCGACGTCATCAAGCACGCCTTCTTCATTCTCTTCCAGTCCAAGCTGCGTTTCGTCGATGCCTGCAAGCGCGTGGAGGAGGAGTGCGCGGACTCCCAAGATGTCCACCAGCTGCTGGAGTTCCTGCGCTCGACCCAGCGCGGCTTCGTGCGTTAGGGCCATGTCCGGGGGCAGCGGCGAGGCGCTGGGCCTGATCGCCGGCGAGGGCGTGTTTCCCTTGGACGTTGCCCGCTGCGCGCGGCGCGCCGGGCGTCGCCTGGTCTGCGTGGCGCTCCACCAGCGCACGGATGCGCGGATCGAGAAGCTGGCCTCCGAGGTCACCTGGATTCGCCCCGGAGAGGTAAGCGTCGCCGTGGAGGCGCTGCGCGCGGCCGGCGTGCAGGAGGCCGTGATGGCCGGCAAGGTTCCGAAGCTGGCGCTGCTGCGGGAGGATCCGGAACTGGGGCTGGACCGCCAGGGCGAGGCGCTGATCGCGGAACTCTCGGATCGCATGGACGACACCATCCTCTCCCAGGCTGCGGACTTCTTGGCCGGCGTCGGCATTCGCCTGCTCCCCCAGTGGAGCTTCTCTCCGGAGTTGCTGGCAGGGGAGGGAGCGTTGGGCCGCGTGCGGGCCTCCGCCGCGCAGCAGCGCGACATCGCTTTCGCCTTCCCCATCGCGCGACAGCTGGGATCCCTCGACATCGGGCAGACCGTCGTGGTAAAGGATGGCGCGGTACTGGCCGTGGAGGCCATCGAGGGCACCGATGCCGCGCTGCGCCGCGGCGGCGCAATGGCGACGGGCGCAGTGGCGGTCAAGGTCGCGAAGCCCGGGCAGGATCCTCGCTTCGACGTTCCCGCCATCGGGCGCGAGACCGTGGAAGTGCTCGCAGAGGCCGGACTCTCCGCCCTGGCCTTCGAGGCCGGGGCGACGCTGGTGCTCGAGCACGAGGAGTTGGTGGCCTGCGCGGACGCCCATGGCATCGCGGTGGTGGGTGTGACGGCGGAGAGCCTGGAGCGCTCGACGTGAAGCCGCTGCGGGTGGGTGTGGCGGGTGTGGGGCACATGGGGCTGCGCCACGCCGAAAAGGTGAAAGCGCTGGAGGGCGCGGGGTGCGGAGTGTGCCTCGCCGGGGTCGCCGACGTCGATGTGCTGCGTAGCGCCGAGGTAGCGGGCAGGCTCGGCACCCGCGGCGTCTCCGACCCCGCCGCGCTATTCGGAGAGATCGATGCCCTGGTGGTCGCCGTGCCGACTGTCCATCACCACGCGGTGACGAGCGGGGCTCTGGCGGCCGGTGTGGACGTGCTGGTCGAAAAGCCCATCACCGCCAGGCTCGAGGAGGCGGAGGACCTGGTGGCTGCGGCCCGGGCCGCTGGGCGGATCCTCCACGTGGGCCACCAGGAATGGTTCAACGCCGCCATGCGCTCGGTGGAAGAGAGCGTACAGGCGCCACGCTTCGCGGAGATCCACCGGATGGGCCCCTTTCCGGACCGCAGTGACGACGTCGACGTGGTGCTGGATTTGATGATCCACGACATCGAAATCCTCCAGGGACTGCTGGGCGCAGAGCCCGACCGCGTGGAGGCGGTGGGGGTACCGGTGCTCACCGATCTGGTCGACATCGCGAATGCCAGACTTTCCTTTGGCTCGCGTTGCGTCGCGAATCTCACGGCCAGTCGCGTGTCCGTGCAGCCCATGCGGCGTTTCCGTCTGTTCCAGCGAGACGCCTACGTGACCATAGACTTCCTCGAGCAGAGGTCGGCGGTGTTTCGCCGCCGCAGCGCAGCGGCCGGCGAGAAGCCCGAGATCGAAGTCCAGGAGTTCAAGGGCGAGCGCGCGGACACGCTTCTCGCGCAACTAGAGGTCTTCCTCGCGGCGGTGCGCCGTCAGGGATCCGAGCGGGAACTCGGCCGCGTTGTGACCGCGGAGGCGGCCACCGCAGCGCTGCGTACGGCCCGCCGCGTCATCGAGGCCATGCCGCCGCTCGACGAGAGCCCATGAGCACCGTATTGCTCTCGGTGGGCGATGTCTCCGGGGACGCCTACGCGGGCGACTTCGTGGGGGAGCTTCGCGCGCTGCTGCCGGACACCCGCTTTCTCGGAATGGGCGGGCGCGCGATGCGGGACGCCGGCGTCGAACTATTGGTCGACCAGCGCGAGTTGGCGACCAGCGGCCTCTTCGAGCTGCTACCGGACCTGCATCGCATCGTGGCGGCCTGGCGCCGCATGGCGGCGGCGCTGCACTCGCAGCGACCTGATCTGGTGGTGCTGGTGGATTCCTCGGGATTCAATCTTCCCTTCGCCCGCCGTGCCTTCCGCCGGGGTGTTCCGACCTTCTATTACGTCTCGCCGCAGGTCTGGGGCTGGCGCTCCGGGCGGATCCGGAAGCTCGCCCGGGTGGTCGCAAAGCTGGCGGTGATCTTCCCCTTCGAACTCGAGGTCTACGCGGGCAGCGGTCTGTCCGTGGAATACGTGGGTCATCCCCTGGTGGAGCGGCTGGAAGCAAGACGACTGGACCGGGCGGCTGCACGGCGGCGGCTGGGGATCTCCGAGCACGCGCGGGTGGTGACGCTCCTGCCGGGCAGCCGGCGTGGGGAACTGCGTCATATTCTGCCCTTGCACCTCGAGGTGGCGCGGGTCCTGCACGCCAGGGATCCTCGCATCCACTTCCTGTTGCCGCGGGCTGCTTCCGTGGAGCCCCTGACCCTGGAGACGGGCTTGAGAGACGCTGCACTCCCCTCGTTGCTTGGCTTGGACGTGCTGGATGGGCGCAGCCACGAGGCGTTGTGTGCGGCCGACGCGGTGCTCGCGAAGCCGGGCACTTCGACGCTCGAGGCCACCCTGTTGGAACGCCCGTTGGTGGTGGCGGCCCGCAGCAGTCGTCTCACCGCGGCCCTGTTGCGTCGCCTGGTGGCATTGGACTCCTTCACCATGCCGAATCTGCTCGCCGGGGAAGCGGTCGTCCCCGAGTTTCTCCAGGAAGAGGCCCGGCCCGAGCGCGTGGCGGACGCGGTCCAGCAGATCCTCGAGCCCGGCGGTGCGGAACGGCAGCGCCTGCGCTTGCAGGGCGTGCGCGACGGCCTGAGCGCGGGCGGAGCCGCGCGTCGCGCCGCGGCCATTGCGGCGGAGATGTTGAGTGAACGTCTGGCGTCATAGTGGGGCGCTGCTCTCGGCGGGACTGCTGGCACCGCTGGGAGCTGCGGCGCTTGCCCTGCGTCCGGACTGGCGAGTGGGCTGGCGGGAGCGACTGGGTGCGGGCGCGCGTCCCGACGCGGGTGCGATCTGGGTCCACGGCGCGAGCGTGGGCGAGATCCTGGCGGCCTCCCGGCTCATCGACCGCCTGCTGGGTGCCGGGCACCGGGTGACGGCTTCGACCTGGACGGCGAGTGGCAGGGAGGTGATGCGCCGGGCGCGTCCCGAGATCCCCTGCTGTCTCGCGCCCCTCGACCACCCCTGGTGCGTGGAGGCCGCGCTGCGGCGCGTTCGTCCCGCTGCCCTGGTGCTCATCGAGACGGAACTCTGGCCCAGTTGGATCGCCGCTGCGCGGCGCCAGGGGATTCCCGTGGTGCTGGTTTCGGGGCGCCTCTCGGATCGCTCTTTCCCCCGCTACCGGCGCCTGGGAACGCTCGTAGGGACGCCCCTGCGTCGGCTCTACGCCATTGGCTCGCGCACCGAGGCGGATCGCGAGCGATTCGTCGCGCTGGGCGCGGACCCGACGCGCACCCACGTCACCGGCGACCTGAAGCTCGAGGCCGACGCGAAGCCCCCGCCGCTGCCGGCAGACCTTGCTGCGCTGCTCGCTGAGGTGCCCCTGCTGGTGGCGGGCAGCACACACCCGGGGGAGGAGGCGGCCGCATTGGCCGCGCTCGTCGAGGTCGAGCGCGCGGGGTGGGCGGCGGCCTTGGTACTGGCGCCGCGGCACGTCGAACGTGCGCAGGAGGTGGCGGCCCTCGCGCGCGGCGCGGGCCGTCGCGTGCGTGTTCGTTCGAAGCCTGGCACCGGGCCGCTGCAGGCCGGCGAGGTGCTGCTGGTCGACACGCTGGGAGAACTCGCAGCTCTCTACAGCCATGCAGACGTGGCCTTCGTGGGCGGAAGCCTGGCACCCGTGGGGGGCCACAATCTCCTCGAGCCCGTGCAGTCGCGGCGCCCGGTGCTCTTCGGTCCCCACACGGGCTCGGTGAAGCACGTGGCCAGTTTGCTGGAGGCCTGTGGGGCGGGGCGACGGCTGTCGGAAGCGGGAGACTTCGGGGAAGCCGCCCTGGAGCTGTTGCGGGAACCGGAACTGGCGCGATCACGCGGCGAGGCGGGCTACCGGGCGCTGGCTGCACACCGCGGCAGCGCCGACCGGGCCGCCGCCCTGGTGCTCTCGGCACTCCAGGACGCGCGGGTCTGAGGCCGACCCATTGCGTGCGGACTGGCTCTGGAGGCGCGACGAAGGACCCGCTCGCGCCGCGTTGCGAGGGGCACTTTCGCCGCTGGGCTGGCTCTACGGGGGTGGGGCGGGCCTTCACCGCGGCCTCTATCGCTCCGGGCTGTTGCGCGCCCGAAAACTCGGTGTGGGAGTGGTGAGCGTCGGCAACTTGGTGGTGGGAGGTACGGGAAAGACGCCGCTGGCGGGATGGGTGGCGTCGGGCCTGCGCGATCGCGGTCTCCGCGTCGCGCTCGCGAGCCGGGGCTACGCGCGCCGCGACCGCGAGCGGGTGCGAGTCGTCTCCGACGGTCGCCGTGTGCGAGAAACGCTGTCGGTGGCCGGGGACGAACCGCTGCTGTTGGCCGCGCAGCTACCGGGCGTGCCGGTACTGGTGGGACGCGACCGGGGCCTGCTGGGGCTGCGCGCGCAGGCCGCCTTCGGGATCGACGTGCTGGTACTCGACGATGGCTTTCAGCACCATCGCCTGCAACGGGACGTAGAAGTGGTGAGCTTCGACGGCGGCCAGGGTTTCGGGAACGGTCACTGTCTGCCGCTGGGCCCGCTCCGCGAGTTTCCAGCGGCCCTGTGCGCCGCCCACGCCGTGACGGTCGTGGACGGGCCGTTGCCGGAGGCCGATGAGACCCGCTTGCGTGCCTGCGCGCCCGATGCCTTGCGCATCGAAGCGCGCCGCCGCCCCGCGTCGCTGCGCGCGTTGGCGGGCGGCGCGGGCGAGGCGCCGGAGAACCTGCGGGACCGGGACGTGGGCCTGCTGGCCGGCATCGCGAACCCGTCGGCCTTCCGGCGTACGCTCGAAGCCCTGGGGGCTCGAGTCGTCGCGGAGCGCCGCTTTCCCGATCACCACCGCTACCGCGCCTCCGATCTGCGCGGCATCGTGCGGGAGGCGCCGCTCTGGGTGACCACGGAGAAGGACGCATCGAAGCTCCTGCCTCGCTTCGTGAAGGGCAGTGACGTGCGTGTGCTGAGTATCACCCTCGAGGTGGAGGATGCGTCGCGCGTACTCGACTGGCTCGAGGCCCGGATCGCTCAGCGCGCGAGGCGATAGCCCAGGCGGTGCCTGCGCAGCGCGCGCAACTCGCGCGGCAGGTTCGCCCATAGCGCGCGGCGAAGCGCACGGTCCCCGCGCGTGTAGGCGGAGAAGAAGCGAGCCCGAGCCCGCGGCCCCAGAGAGCGCTCGAAGCCGCGCTTTTCCACCGAGCGCTGGAGCCGCATCAGCTCGCGCATGCGCGTAGACGGATCGGATGGTACGCCTGCGACGGCGCGGTCCAGGTCGATGACGAGAACCCGGGCTTCGGCGCGCGGCCCGCAGAGCAGCAGGTTTCCCAGGTGAAGGTCGGGGTGCCGGCCTCCCGCGTCGTGGAAATCGCGGATCGCGCTTGCGGCCGCCTCCGCGAAGTTCAGCCGCTCCACCTCCCGTGGGTTGGAGGTGAGGAACGCGATCCCGTCGCGGGAGTCCTCGACGTGCAGCGTTCCCACGCAGCCGGCCCAGAACACGCCGGCCACGCGCCAGCCGGCGGCCAACACCGGCTGTGGGACCGGTGCGGACCGCACGCGGAGCGCGGCAGTGGCACGGAGTTCTGCCTCGGGACGCGCCGTGCCCGCGAGCGCACCGCCCAGGACTTCCCGCAGCCATCCGCCGTGCCGCACTGCGCGCAGGTGCAACCGGCCCGGGTGTCCGGGCAGCGCTACCACGGCGGTGGCTGCGCGTCCGCTGCCGGCACGGCCGTGCGCGAAGAGCGCCGCCGCCGCCTCGGGCTCCGGCAGTCCCAGGGCAGCTACGGCCTGCGCAAACTCCTCGGCCACGAGCAGCCGCCGACCCGGTGCGTGGCGCTCGATGAGGACCGTCTCCCCCTGCACCGCTCAGGCCCCGCGGCGCCAAACGTGGGTGAGGAGCGCGATCCCCAGGGCTGCGTAGAGCGCGTTGGGGAGCCAGGGTGCGAGCGCGGGGGCGACCGTGCCCTGGTGGACCAGGCTTTCGCTGAAGGTTTGGAGCGCGTAGTAGCCGAAGGCCAGGGCGCCACACCACAGCATCCCGAGGGCCCGGGCGTTGCGCCGCTGCATCAGGGCGAGCGGCAGGCCCGTCGCGGCGAAGAGCAGGGGCGCGAGGGGGAGCGCCGCGCGGCGGGACAGGTGGACCTCGTAGCGCAGGGGCTCCGGCTCTCGGTAGGGGCCGGGGTCGCCCGAAGCGACGCGCTGGGCTGTCTCGCGAAGTTTCTCGAGCGTCATTTCCCGGGCGCGTTCTGAGCGTGTCCCGCCGAGAAGCTGAGAGAGGTCGATCACGTAGTCGAGGGTTTCGAAGGAGATCTGGTGATAGTGCTCGGGGGCTCGTTGGGGAAGTTCTACGTGGATATCTCCCCGCTGTAGTTCCAGGCGCAGCTCCCGCTTCGCCTCGACGAGCGAGGCCCGCGCGCTTCGGGCGAAGATCGTCATGGGGCGCTGCGGATTCGTGCGGTCGGAGATCATGACCCCGACCAGGTCGCCCGCTTCGTCCCGGCCGTCCACGAAGAGGGTGCGATTGGCGAGTTGCTCGAAGCGGCCGGGTTCAAGGGCGGCGCCACGCGTGGCGATGCTCAGCATGGTGGCGTGGACCCCGCGGCGCGCCCGGGGCTCGACTTCCAGGGTGATGGGGTAGAGGAGCGCGCACAGGGCCAGGGAGAGTGCCAGGATCGGTACGGCCACTCCCGCCATCCCCACACCACAGGCCCGCATGGCGGTGATCTCCGAGTCTGCCGCCATGCGTCCGATCGCCAACAGGATCCCGAAGAGCAGCGAAATCGGCAGGGCGTAGACACTGAGTAGCGTGGTGAACAGGCCCAGAATCGCGGTCACGTCTGCGAAAGCGATCCCCGCACCCAATACGTCGTGGAGCCAGCGGAACAGCCGGTTGCCCACGAGGACTGTCGTGATGGCCAGCAGACCCAGCAGCGAGTATCCGGCCACCTCGCGCGCGACGTACAGCCACAGGCGACGGGGGGCGCTCATGGCGGGAAAGTATCCGCGGGTGGCGCCGCGCGCATCTGGAAACGCCACGGGGACAGCAGCGGCAGATCGAGTACCCTCCCCGACCACCATGCCGAGACTCGTCCGTCGTCGTATGGAACGAATCATCGATGACTTCGTTCGGCAGCGACTGCTGGTGACTGGCGACGTCGTGCTCGACGAGTACGTCTGGGGCGAGGTGGATCGGGTGAGTCCCGAGGCGCCCGTGCCGGTGGTGCGGGTGTGCGACGAGGGCTTGGTGCCGGGCGGAGCCGCCAACGCGGTGCGCAATGTGGTGGCCCTGGGCGGGGCTGCGGACTGCTGCGCGGTGGTCGGGGACGACCCCTCCGGGCGCCACATTGCGGAGATGCTGAAGGACATCGGCGTCGATCCACAGGGTCTGGTCGTGGTGAGGGATCGACCCACCACTCGGAAGACCCGGGTGATTGCCAACCGACAGCAGATCGCACGCTTCGATCGCGAGAGCTTTACGCCGCCTCCCCGGGAGGCTCGGCGCCGCTTGCTGACGGCCATCGAGCGCCGCCTCGGCGACTGCGACGGGGTCGTCGTGGCGGACTACGGGAAGGGAGTGTTCACGCGCTCCATGGCGAGTGCGCTGATGCGCCGTTGTAAAGAAGCGGGGGTCCCCGTGGCCGTGGACCCCAAGCAGCAGCTGGCGGGCTTCGAGGGCGCGGCGCTCCTCAAGCCGAACTTGCGCGAGACGGAGTCGCTTGCTGGGCTGCGGATCGATGGACACGACGATCTGATCCGTGCGGGCGGGCGCCTGCGTCGCCGTTCGCGTGCCGAAGCCGTGGTGGTCACCCGGGGTGGTGACGGGATGACACTCTTCTCGGGCAATGCGGATCCGCTGGACGTTCCCGCCGTGGCCCGGGAGGTCTTCGACGTCCAGGGTGCGGGCGATACCGCGATCGCCGCCCTGGCCCTCGCACAGCGAGCGGGAGCGACACTCCACGAGGCAGCGGTGATCGCCAACGCCGCCGCCAGCGTGGTGGTCGGTAAGGTGGGGACGGCCACCGCCAGCGCCGCGGAGGTCAAGGCGGCGTTGCCCGCAGCCCTCGACGCGTCTCGGAGTGGCTCGTGATCCAGAGCATGACGGGCTTCGGAAACGCTTCCTTCCGCGTGCAGGGATCGAACTACCGGATCGAGATCCGATCCGTGAACCACCGCCACTTGGACGTGCGAGCCCGTTTCCCGCGCGCATTGGGTTTCCTCGAAGCGGATGTGCGTGCCCGCATCGCCGAGCACTTCGAGCGGGGGAAGTTCGACCTCAACGTATTCTCGGCTCCGGACTCCCCGGAGCGCCTGCAAGTGGGCGTGGACCTCGAGGCGGTGCGCAGCTACATGAAGGCCGGGGAAACGCTCGCGCAGGAGCAGGGTGTGCCGGGCCAGCTCGAGCTTTCCGACCTGATCGGTCTGCCGGGCGTGGCCACCGCGACCGAGAGGGCCTTTGCTCCCGACGAGTTGCAGGAGGACTGGCCCGCGGCCTTGGAGGCCAGCCTCGGCAGCCTTGCCGAAATGCGTGGCCGCGAGGGCGCGGCTCTGGACCGGGATCTGCGTGCGCGCCTCGGAACGGTTGTGGAGGTGTGCGATGCACTGGAGGAACGCGGAGAGGAAGTCGCCAAGTCGCTGCGAGAGCGCCTCGAGCGCCGCGCGCGGCAAATCGAAGCAGAGAGCGGCCGCCTCGACGAGGCGCGTCTGCACCAGGAGGTGGTGTACTACGCGGACCGCTCCGATTTCACCGAGGAGATCGTGCGCCTGCGCAGCCACGTCGAGCAGTTCCGTGAGGCGCTGGATGCGGGAGGCTCCGGAGTGCCCACGGGCCGTCGGCTCGACTTCCTGTTGCAGGAATTCTTCCGCGAGGCCAATACCGTGGGCTCCAAGGGAGCCGACGCCCCCATCTCCCACCTGGTCGTCGACCTCAAGACCGAACTCGACCGACTCCGCGAGCAGGTGCAGAACGTTGAGTAACCGGACCCTGCTCGGCGTGGGCTATGGGAACGTGGTGATGGCCTCTCGGGTGGTGGCGGTGGTGACACCGGCGTCCGCACCCATGAAGCGCCTGCGGGAGGAGGCTGCCCAGCGGGGGAAGTTGGTGGACGCTACCCAGGGCCGGCGTACGCGCTCGATCCTGGTGCTCGATGACGACCATGTCGTGCTCTCTGCCATCAACCCGGAGACCATCGCCTCGCGTCTGGAGCGAGAGGGCTTGGAGGTGGGAGAGGAGGCATGAGCCGCGGCGGCTTCCCGGTGGTGGTGGCGGCACCTTCGGGCACGGGCAAGACCACCGTGTGTCGCGAGCTGGTGTCGAGAGATGCCGGCCTTTGCTTCTCGGTGTCGCACACCACGCGTCGGCACCGAGATGGGGAGGTCGACGGCCGCGACTACCACTTCGTGAGCCAACGGGACTTCCAGCACCTGGTCGACGCCGAGGCCTTCCTCGAGTGGGCGGTCTACAACGGCAATCGCTACGGGACCAGCTGCCAGGCGCTGGAGACCCGCCTCGGCGAGGGCCTGGACGTGTTGCTGGAGATCGAGGTGCAAGGGGCCCGACAGGTCCGGGAGCGGCGCCAGGACGCGCGCTTGATCTTCTTGTTGCCGCCCTCCAGCGCGGCGCTCCGCGCTCGGCTCACCGCCCGCGGCACCGATTCCGCCGCGGAGATCGACCGACGCCTGGAGGTGGCGCGTGGAGAGTTGGCTGCAGCGCCCGACTTCGATTACGCGGTGGTGAACGACGACCTGCAGGACTGCGTGTCGACGCTCCGGGAGATCCTCGCGGCCGAGCGGAGTCAGCAGGTCCGGGCCCTTCGGGCGGCCTGCGATCCCGTCGAGGCGTTGGCTCGCTTGCACGAACGGGACGCTGCTACCGGCGGCGAGTAGGCGCACGCCACAAGGAGCGGGTATCCTCTCCAAACCCGCGTTGTGTCGACGGAATTGGCCGGCTGGCCGCGCTTGGGGGGCCCCGCCCGGGCATGCTGCGCTTCAACGACATCGCCGATCGCGTCCTGGAATACCACCCGGGTTGTGATCTCTCGATGCTGCAGCGGGCCTACGTGTTCTCCGCGAAGGTCCATGATGGCCAGGAGAGGCTCTCCGGCGAGCCCTATCTCGTCCATCCCCTCGAGGTGGCGGGCATCCTCGTGGACATGCGGATGGACGAAGTGACCGTGTCGGCGGGGCTGTTGCACGACACCATCGAAGACACCCTCGCCACCCCGGACGAACTGCGGCGTCTCTTCGGCGAGGAGGTGCTCTTCCTCGTGGAGGGCCTCACGAAGCTCGCCAAGATCGAGTTCAACTCCGCGCGCGAGCGCCAAGCGGAGAGCTTCCGCAAGATGCTGGTAGCGATGTCGAAGGACATTCGCATCCTTCTCATCAAGCTCGCCGACCGCCTCCACAACATGCGCACACTCGAGCACATGGGCGAGGAGGCGGCGGCGCGGGTGGCCCAGGAAACGCGCGACATCTACGCGCCTCTCGCACACCGCCTGGGGATCAACTGGATCAAGCAGGAGCTCGACGACCTGTGCTTCCGGATCCTGGATCAAGAGGTCGCGAAAGAACTCGCGCAGCGTCTCGAGTCCAAGCGCGGAGCGCGCGAGCACTACGTCGAGGAGGTGATCGCGATCCTCTCGTCCAAGCTCGGGGATTTCGGGCTTACGGCCCGGGTCACGGGTCGGCTCAAGGACCTGGCTTCGATCCATGAGAAGATGCGCCGGGAGGATCTCGATCTCGACGATCTCTACGACGTGATCGCCTTCCGCATGATCCTGGACGGCAACGCCGCCGAGGTGTATGCCGCCCTGGGGATCGTGCACGCCATCTGGCGCCCGGTGCCCGGCCGCTTCAAGGACTACGTGGCCCTGCCGAAGCCCAACGGCTATCGCTCCCTGCACACCACCGTGATCGGCGCCTACGGGGAGCGCATGGAGGTCCAGATCCGAACGCGGGAGATGCACAACGCCGCGGAATACGGAATCGCGGCGCACTGGAAGTACAAGTCCGGGGGGAAGGCGGAAGCGGAGGACCGCGAGGGGCAGTTTGCCTGGCTGGGCGAGCTGCTGGAGCGGCACCAGGATCTCGCCGATCCGACCGAGTTCATCGAGACCGTCAAGGTGGATCTCTTTCCCGATGAGGTCTACGTCTTCACGCCTCGCGGAGAAGTTCTTTCGCTGGCGCGGGGCGCCACACCCGTGGATTTCGCCTACGCGATCCACAGCGAGGTGGGAGATCAGTGCGCGGGGGCGCGTGTGAACGGTCGGATGGTGCCGCTTCGCCATGTTCTCAGCGACGGAGACACGGTGGAGATCGTGACCCGCAAGTCCCAGGTGCCGCGCAAGGACTGGCTGGATTTCGTGGTCACCGGCAAGGCGCGCAGCCGCGTTCGCCACTCGATCCGCGCGGTGGACCAGGCGCGTAGCCGCGAACTGGGGCGCGAACTTCTCGAGCGCGAGTTGCGTAAGAGCGGGATGTCGCTGGCACGCCAGATCGAAGAGGGAGCGGTGCAGAAGATTGCGGAGCGCCAGGGACGGGGTTCCGTAGACGCCCTGCTGGCGGCGCTGGGCTACGGGCGGCTGCGGGCGGGAGAGGTAGCGCGTGCGTTGCGCGGCGACGCCCCCCCCGCGGAGCCCCCCCGGCGTCGGCGCCGGCTGCTCTTCGGGCGTAGCCAGCGCTCCGGGAGCGGGATCCGGGTGGGCGGTCAGTCGGATGTGATGGCCCGAATCGCGCGCTGTTGTGCGCCGCTGCCCGGTGATGAGGTCGCGGGCTTCGTGACCCGCGGCCGCGGCGTGACCGTGCACCGCGCGGATTGCCGGAAGATCTTCGAAGTCGACCAGGAGCGACGCGTCGACGTGGAATGGGAGCCCGAAGCGGATGTGCCCCACAAGATCCGTATGCGGGTGCGCTCGCGCGATGCGCCGGGACTGCTCGCGAAGGTCACCCGCATCATCTCCGCGCGGGGCATCAACATCGGCTCCGCGAGGGCGTCCACCAACGCGGAGCGCCTGGCCGAGCAGACCTTCGACGTCTGGGTGAACGACGTGGCCACCCTGAACTCCGTGATGCGCGAGATCCGGCGCATCCGCGGGGTCACCAGCGTGGAGCGCTTGGGGGGCTGAGACCCTTGGCAGCGGGCGGAGGGGAGAGGAGAGACGGCGCCTCCCGGGGATCCCTCAGCTGGGCGCGGCGGCAGCAGCGGGGGTCTGGATCTCCACCAGCTCCCGGTAGAGGCCTCCTTGGGCGATCAATTCCTGATGGCTGCCTGAGGCCAAAATGCGCCCCTCCTCCAGTACCACGATCGTGTCGGCCCGCTGCACCGTGGACAGGCGGTGGGCGATGACGAAGACGGTGCGGTCCCGCAGCAGCGCGTCGATGGCTTCCTGGACGAACTGCTCGCTCTTGGAATCCAGGGAACTGGTGGCCTCGTCGAGGATCAGGAGGTCCGGATCGCGCAGAATCGCCCGGGCGATGGTGATGCGTTGCCGCTGGCCGCCGGACAGCCGTGCCCCGGCAGCGCCTACCCGCGTCTCGTAGCCCTCGGGTAGTGCCTCTGCGAACTCGTCGACGTGGGCCGCAGCCGCGGCGGCCCGCAGCGCGGCATCATCGGCAGCGGGCCGCCCGTAACGGATGTTCTCTGCGATGCTGCCGTCGAAGAGGAAGGGCTCCTGGCCCACCACGGCCGTCCGCGCCAGGAAGGAATCGCGGTCGATTTCGCGCAGGTCGACGCCGTCGATTTCGATGACACCGGCGCTCGGGTCGTAGAAGCGCAGCAGCAGGTCGGCCAGCGTAGTCTTGCCCGCCCCCGTCCGGCCGACGATGGCCACCATCTCGCCCTTTCGAGCGCAGAGGGAGACGTCCCGCAGCACCTGCTCCTGTCCGTACGCGAAACACACGCCGCGCAGGCGGACGCTGTCTCGGATCCCCTCGATCTTGCGGGCATCGGGCTGGTCCTCGATCTCGAGAGGCGCGTCGAGGATCTCGAAGTAGCGTTCCGCGGAGGGGAGGGCGCTCATCACCTCGACCCATCCCCTGGCCAGTTTTCGGACGGGACGGTAGATCGTGACGCTTACCAGGGAGAAAGCCGCCAAGTCTCCCGCGCTAAGCCCCCAACGCCCGTAGAGGACCAGGAAGATGCCCGCCAACAGCACCCCGAGCGCCACCGCGTTGTTGAGCAATTCCACCAGCCCGCGGGCCAGCAGACGGTTCTTGACCACCTTCATGCCGCGCCGGAAGAGCTGGTGGGAGGCCAGGGAGTAGGCTTCCTCCTCGGCTCGTTCGGCGCGGAAGGCCTTGATGACCTTGATGCCGGTGAGGATCTCCACCAGCCGGTGGGTGACTTGGGCGAATACCTCCTGGCGACGCAGTGCGCTCTTCTGAACGCGCTGCCCGAAGATGTAGATGACGACTGCGATGAGCGGACCCGCCACCAGCATGAAGAGGGAGAGCTGCCAGGAGATCAACAGGAAGGCCACGAGGCCTGCCGCGATCATCAGCACGGCTTGCAGGAAGTCTCCGAAGATCAATCCCAGCGCCGCGTGCGCGCGGCCCAAGTCGCCCATGACGCGGGCGAGTACCTCGCCCTGGCTGCGGTCCAGGTGATAGCGGAGTGGCAGGGCGAGCAGCCGTCCACATGTCTTCACCTGCATGTCCACGTGGACGCGGCCCAGCACGTGTTCGATGAGGTAGCCGTTCGCGAACATCAGCAGGGGAATGCTGATCACGATGGCGATGGCGGCGACGATCACCTGGCGGATGCGCTTCCAGAGCGCCTCGATCCGGGCGCGCTCTTCGGGATTGGCCACGGTCGCGGCCGGCGCACTTCCGCTTTCGAAGCGCGCCCCGAGAAGATCGGATAGGCCAGCGTTCTGGATATCCTGTCCGGGTAGCAGGATCTCATCGAATACCGGCTTCATGAGATATGCGCGGCCGTACTGGGCGGCGCTGAAGGCCGACGACAGCAGCAGGCTCAGGGCGACCAGCGCGACATAGGGCCGCACGAAGGCGAGCAGCCGAGCCACGGTCTTCGCACTCCCCGGTACGCGTTCGCCTCTCCTGGCTTCCCGCTCCACGTCGCCCGGCCTACGAAAGCGCCGCTGCGATGGCGTCGCCCCCGCGCCATCCCAATAGGAGATCGCCTTCGCTCCCCAGGGCCGCCAGCGAGCCGCGCTCCAGACTGTAGACGCTGGGTCGGTTGGAGACTCGCAGCGCGCCGACTCGTGGCCAGCCCGCGTTGCTCTTGGTCTCGGGGAGCCAGAGGTCCGAATCCCAGCTGGTCCGGGGAAGCGGCTGCGCTTCGAGCCAGTCGTGACAGAAGGGCAGGAGCGCGCGCACGCTGTTGTCGAGCAGCTCGCTGCGGTCGACGTCGGCCGCCGCGTCGGTGGAGGCCACGATCTCGGACATACCTCGCGTCCCCGGGAAAACGCGGACGCGCACCCACTTGCTGTCGCCGCTGGCGAGGGAGGCGGGATGCAGCACCACGAGCCGGTCCCCCATGCCCTCGGGCAACCGCTCCTGTGGCGCGCGAAAATGAGCGAGCTGTCGCCGGTCGCGTCCCGGATCGGCCTGCAGGAAGTGGGGGAGTTCGCCTTCGAAGGCATCCTGCAGGGCGGATCGGGAGGCGTTGAGGACCAGCGCGCGGCCCGTCCAGACCTCCTCGCTGACCGGGCTGTCGAGCCCAGGCTGCCCGGCCACGGACACCAGTCGCAGTGGCCCCTCGATCAGCCTGCGGTCTACGTGGAGTCCCTCGGCGCGACGCTGCAACATGCCCCGCAGACCGTCTTCTTCGCCCACCACCCTGACCGCGGTCTCCAGCGCGCTCCCCAGCAAGCGGGCCCGGGCCTCGCTGCTGGCCTCGGCGGCCCCGTGGTTGCCCAGTGCACCCAGTAGCGCGGCGCAGAGTTGCTGGACGGGGGGCGCCGCGCGCTCGAGAGCTTCGGGGACGCCCCGCTGGCTCTTGGGATCCGTGGCGCGGCCGCGCGCCCAGCCGAACGCCCTGCGGCGCCCGGTCTGGACGATTTCGGGGCCCAGCAGCGCCTCGCGTTCCAGCCTGGCGGCAGTCTCCAGGGACTCCATGAGCGTCTGGGCGAGTTCCGCGCTGGCCAGTCCCCAGCGGGCCAATTCCGCGGCGGCGCCTGCCGCTGCGTCGAGGCGGATGCGCGCTTCCGGCGTCACGACCTGGAGCGGTTCGGGCGTAGTGCGGAAACGCCGCTGATCGATCAGCGGAAGGCCCAGGCCGCGCAGCGCGGCACCCAGGATTCCCTCCGCGCCGGCTCCGCAGAGATGAAAGGGTTCGCGCAGTCCCGCGTAGCTCCGTGCTGTCCGAGAATCCTCGAGCATCAGCACACGGCAGCCGCGGCGCGCCAGTGCGATGCTGGCGATGAGCCCGGGTAGCGCGCCGCCCAGCACCAGGGCGTCCCAGCGGCGCACGCGATGACTCTGTGACTTCTCTAGTGCAGGGAAGCCCCGCATCAGCTGTCTTCGGGAAGCGGACCGAAGGAGAGGGGCGCCTCGTCGGTCGACTTGGCTTCGATGACACCGATCCGGTATGCGCGTTCTCCCTGGGCGCGCAGCCGGTGCAGGATCTCCGTGGCCTCTTCCTCCTTCACCACCAGCAGCATGCCGATCCCGCAGTTGAAGACTCGCAGCATCTCCGCCGCGTCGATTCCCCCCACCCGCTGCAACAGGTCGAAGATCGGCGGCCGCGGCCAGGCGCTGGGGTCGATGCGGGCGCGCACGCTGTCGGGTAGCACGCGCGGCACGTTGCCGGGGAATCCGCCGCCGGTGATGTGCGCTATGCCCTTCACCTGGAAGTCGCGCGTCACGTTGAGCAGGGGCTTCACGTAGATGCGCGTAGGAGTAAGGAGCTCGCCTGCCAGGGTGCCGTTGAGTTCCTCGTTTTCCTTCAGCCATTCCAGTTCGCCGCTGGCCACTGCCGCTTCGGTGATCTCGCGCACCAGGCTGAAGCCGTTGCTGTGGCAGCCGTTGGAGGCCAGGCCGATCAGGGCATCGCCCTGGCTGATCGAAGAGCCGTCGATGACGCGGTCGCGCTCCACGACGCCGACCCCGAAGCCCACCAGTTCGATCTCGCCTTCCTTGTAGACGCCGGGCATGGTGGCCGTCTCGCCGCCGAGAAGCGCGCAGCCCGCGCGGCGGCAGCCCTCCGCGACTCCGCGCAGGGCTTGCCCGGCGCTCTGGCGATCCAGGCGCGCCATGGCCACGTAGTCGAGGAAGACCAGCGGTTCCGCGCCCTGTACGACCAGGTCGTTGGCCACCATGGCCACGCAGTCGATGCCGACCGTGTCGAAGCGCTGGAAGCGCGCGGCCAGCTTGAGCTTGGTGCCGACGCCGTCGGCCCCGGCCGCGAAGATGGGATCCTTGTAGCGGTCGGGCGCCTTGAAGAGGCCCGCGAAGCCTCCGACCGAGGACAACACCTCCGGGCGCCGAGTGCCGCGCGTGATGTCCCGGATTTCCTCTACGAAGCCCTCGTCGTGGTCGAGATCGACACCCGCTCGCGCGTAGCGGGGGGCCGAGGGGCTGTCAGATTCGCCTGCCACGTTCGATGGATAGGCGAGTCCATCCCCGTGCGCAATTGTGGCTGGGCGAGACGCCG
>JABSQX010000128.1:0-9675 GCA_013215615.1 Myxococcales bacterium
ACGGAGATCCGCGTCGGTACCGCGATGACCTATCCGTTGTTGCAGGGGGGCCACGCGGTCGCGAAACCGCTGCTCGAGCGCGCAGCGGCGGGGGGCCTCGATCACGTCTTCGTGGCCGATCACCTGAGCTTCCAGGTCGGCTTCGGGATGGACGGCCTGATGCAGGCGGCGCTGATCGCGGGCCTCGAGCCGCGGCTCGAGATCGTGGTGGGGGTCTACCTGCTGGCGCTGCGCCATCCGGTCTCGGTGGCCCGGCAGATTGCGACGCTCAGCCAGGCGGCGCCGGGCCGGCTGCTCTTCGGGGTGGGGGTGGGGGGCGAAGATCGCCACGAGATCGAGATCTGCGGCGTCGATCCCGCCACGCGTGGGGCCCGCACCGACGCCAGCCTGGAGGCGCTCTGCGCGCTGCTCGGGGGCCAACCCGTGAGCCGCGACAACGAGTTCTTCGGCTTCGAGGAAGCCTGGATCGACCCCGCACCGGATCCGCCGGTGCCGATCCTGGTGGGCGGTCGTTCCCCGGCGTCACTGCGCCGGGCAGCCCGTCACGCCCAGGGCTGGCTGGCGGCCTTCGTCTCCCCCCGCCGCTTCGAGGCGGCTTGTGGCGAGGTGACCGAGCACGCGCAGGCCCTGGGACGCCGGGATGCGCCCAGGCAGCACGGCCTGCAGGTCTGGGTGGGGATCGACGAGGAACCCGCGCGTGCGCGCGAGCGCCTGGCCCACGCGATGCACGACATGTACCGCGTTCCCTTCGAGCCCTTCGAGCGCTACAGCCCCTTCGGAAGCGTCGAAGCCGTGGCGGAGCGGCTCGCCGACTACGCGCGGGCGGGTTGTCGCTTCTTCAACGTGATGCCGGTGGCGTCGAGCCCCGAGCATGAGATCGACGCGGTGGTGGAACTTCGGGAGCGTTTGCGGGACGGTGTTTGACTCGCGGTCATCGCGCCGGGCATGGCGCTCTGCGATTTTTCGAAAGATTCTGTTGTGCCCTCGCTGAGGCGCGGTACATTTCCGCGTGGTGGGGGCCGCGTACACACTTGGGGACGCCGCGCGCATCTGCGGGCTATCGCCGCGCCGATTGCGCTACTGGCAACGAACGTCGCTGGTGGGCGCGCGAGCGAGCAGCGACTCGAAGGCCGACTTCGACTTTCTCGACCTGGTGTCCGTGCGCTCCATCGTCGGCCTGCTGGAGCACGGCGTGCCGCTGCAACGCATTCGCCGCAGCGTGAATGCGGTGCTGGGGCAGCTGCCCGGCCTCGACCCCGTCAAGCTCTTGCGCTGGCAGGAGGTCTCCCGGCGCGTGGTGGTGCGTCACCAGGGCGTGCTCATGGAGCCGGACGGCCAGCTGGTGCTGGACCTTCCGAGCCCCACGCAGGGGGACGTCGCACAGCTGGTGCCGCGCCCGCCGGTCCCGGGCAGCGCCGAGGCCCGCGAGGCGGCGCTCCCCTGGTTCGAGGAGGGGTGCCGGCTCGACTCGGACGCGAGCCGCTGGGCCGAAGCGCTGGCCGCCTACCGCCGGGCCGTGGAACTCGATCCGAAATTCGCGGATGCCCACTGCAATCTCGGTTCACTCCACTTCAACCGGGAGCGGCGAGATCTCGCTCTGGCCAGCTTCCGGCGCGTGCTGCAGATCGATCCCGGCCACGCCGAGGCGAACCTCAACCTCGGGTCGATGCTCGAGGGCGAGGGCAGGGACGCGCAGGCGCTCCGCCACTACCGCGCGGCGCTCGAGCGAGCCCCGGAGCTCGCGGACGCGCACCTGAGCCTGGCGCTCTTGTGTGAGAAGCGCTCCCTGCCGAAGGCCGCGCGCTCGCACTGGCGAAACTATCTGCGCCTCGAGCCCGACGGCGCCTGGACGGAAGTCGCGCGGGATCGGCTAAAGCCCCACTGAGGGGGCGCGGCCGCCCGTTCAGTCGTCTCGCTCGGCCACGTGCTTCGAGTAGGCGCCGGCGTCCATCAGCGATTCCATTCCGTCGGGGTCGGAGACCTGGAACACGGCGATCCAGCCCCGGCCATAGCAGTCTTCGTTGACCATGTCGGGCGCATCGGCCAGGCTCGTGTTGACCTCGAGGATCTCGCCCGCGACGGGCGCGAAGAGGTCCGAGACCGCCTTGACGGATTCGATCACCCCGAAGGCATCGCCTCGGGTGAAGACATCGCCCACCTCGGGTAACTCCACGAAGACGATGTCACCCAGCTGCTGTTGCGCGAAGTCGGTGATCCCAACCGTGACGCGCTGCTCCTCCACGCGGGCCCATTCGTCCTCCGCGCTGTAGAGAAGCTTCTCGGGAATCAGGCTTTCCGCCACCGTCGCTCTCTCCCCCCGGATGCCCTTATTTCGCCCGCGCCTTGCCGCCCACGAAGGGGGTCGGCGTGACCCGGGCGGGGTGGGCGCGGCCGCGCACCAGGATCTCGAAGCCTCGGCCGGGCTCGCTGAGGCCGGCGGAAACGTAGGCCAGCCCGATGGACTTCCCCAACGTGGGAGAGGGTGCGCCGGAAGTCACCACGCCCACGCGCTCGCCCTCCGCGACCACCGGGTAGCCCTCTCGCGCGACGCCCCGGCCCTCCAGGGCGAAACCCACCAGCCGGCGCGCATGCCCCGCATCGCGCCGCTGCCGAATCGCCGCGGCGCCGATGAAATCCCGTTCCAGCGGCCGGACGAAGCGATCCAGTCCGGCTTCAAGGGGACTCGTGGTGTCGTCGAGTTCGTGGCCGTAGAGGGGCAGGGCGGCCTCGAGCCGCAGTGTGTCCCGCGCCCCCAGGCCCGCCGGCAGCAGCCCCGAGCCCTCGCCGCCTGCGAGTAGCATCTCGAAGAGGGCCTCGGCATCCGCGCTCGCGCAGTAGATCTCGAAGCCATCGTCTCCCGTGTAGCCGGTGCGCGAGATCAGCACCGGACGTCCCGCCAACGACGACGTCGCGAAGCGGAAGCGCCCGAGGCCCGCGGCTTCCGGCGCACCGGCTTCATCGAGCAGCCGAGCGCTGGCCGGTCCCTGGAGGGCGAGTAGCGCGGTGTCGCGGCTCTCGTCCCGGATCTCGACGTCCGGATCGGCGTTTCCGCGGATCCACGCCAAATCCTTGTCGATGTTCGCGGCGTTTACGCAGAGCATCACGTCCTGCGCGTCGCGGCGGTAGACGGTGACGTCGTCCACGACGCCGCCGGCGTCGTTGCAGAGCAGCGCGTAGCGGACGCAGCCCGTCCCCAGATCCTCCACGGGGCGGCTCAGCAATCGGCCCGCGGCGGCGGCAGCTCGCTCTCCGCGCAGCGCGATCTGTCCCATGTGGGATACGTCGAAGAGACCGGCGGCCTCGCGCACCGCGGCGTGCTCGCGCAGGATCGAGCTGTACTGGAGGGGCATCGAGAAGCCCGCGAAGTCGACCATGCGTGCGCCCAGGCGCCGGTGGAGGGGCCCGAGGGGCGTCTCCTTCGAGCCCTTCATTCCGCCAGGTGCGCCTCGTAGGCCTGCAGGGTGTTGCGGAGCAGCATGGTGATCGTCATGGGACCGACGCCGCGTCGATGCGGGGTGACGATACGTGCGATGCCGCGCAGAGATTCGGTGTCCACGTCTCCGGTCAGCACGCCATCCACGACGCTGACGCCAACGTCGATGACCGCGGCGCCTGGTTTCACCCAGTCCGCCTTCACCAGCCGGGGTACGCCCACGGCGGCCACCAGCACGTCGGCCTCGCGACAGTGTGCGGCCAGGTCCCGTGTCCGGGAGTGGCACATGGTGACGCTGGCGTTGCGCTGCTGGAGGAGCAGGGAGACGGGCTTGCCGACGATGTTGCTGCGGCCCAGCACCACCGCCTCGGCCCCTTCCAGCGGGATCTCGTGTCGGTCCAGGATTTCCAGGATGCCCAGCGGTGTGCAGGCGGTCAGGCAGGGGCGGCCCAGCAGCAGGCGCCCCGCGTTCTCGGGGCTCAGCCCGTCCACGTCCTTGTCGGGCCGCACGGCACCGGTGACTAGGTTGGCGTCGATGCCGTCGGGAAGCGGCAACTGGACGAGGATGCCGTCCACCCCCGGGTCGGCGTTCAGGGACTCCACGCTGCCGAGGATCTCCGCTTGCGAAGCGCTGGCGGGCAGGTTGCACTCCACGGATTCCATGCCCACGCTCTGGCAGGCGCGCCGCTTGCCCTTGATGTAGGAGGCGCTGGCCGGATCCTCTCCCACCAGCACCACGGCCAGCTTCGGGGGCCGTCGCCCGGACGCCACGTGCGCCGCCACGGCCACGGCGAGCTCCGCTCGGATCTCCTTGGCGAGGGCCAGTCCGTCCACGACGATGGTCTCGATGCCGCTCATGGTCGATGCTTCCCTGGAGTACCGGACGCTGAATCTGCCATCGGGAAGGTCAGGTGGCGTCTTTCTTCGAACGCTTCTTTCCGGCCTTCTTCTTCTTGCCCTTGCCGTTCTTGTCGGAGGGGCTGCTGTCGCCTTCGCTGCCAGAGCCGCTGTCTTCCTTCTGCTCCGGTTTCGCGGCCTCGCTCCCCTCGCTCTTCTCGCCTTCCTTCGCCTCGCCGCCCTCGCTCTTCTTCGAGGAGTAGAGGTCCGAATACCAGCCGCTGCCCTTCAGGACGAAGGAGGTGCGGGAAATCAGTCGCTTGACGCGTCGCGAGCGGCAGTGGGGACAGGTCTTCACCGGGTCGTCGGTGATGCGCTGTTCGACTTCGAACTCGCGCTCGCACTTCGCGCACGCGTACTCGTAGATGGGCATCGGGCCGGGATCCTCTCTGGCCAGCGGGGCGCAGGAAGGTCCGAGGCTAATCA
Source organism: Myxococcales bacterium (assembly GCA_013215615.1). GTDB lineage: Bacteria > Myxococcota_A > UBA9160 > UBA9160 > SMWR01 > JABSQX01. The sequence goes on from JABSQX010000128.1 coordinate 4,757, forward strand.
CTTGGCTGCTGGCTCGCCAGCGCGCGCACGCGCGCTTCCAGCAGCCGGGGATCGCCGTGCACCCGCACCCGCTTGCGCCGCCCGCGGCATCACGTGGATCCAGAAACTCAGCCCTCCCTCATGGGTGCTCAGATCGAGCGACACGCGGTTCCCATGGGAGGTGCGAGCGCCGTCTTCCGCTTCCGCTCAGGGCTCATCGCCTCCGAGTTCATGCGCCCTGCGGGTGGCGGCTTCCACCGCCGCGTCGACGGCAGCACGCAGGCCCGCCGCCTCCAGGCGCTCGAGGCCGGCGACCGTGGTGCCGCCCGGGGAGCTGACCTGTTCCTTCAGGGTGGCCGGGGGCACCCCCTCCTCGATGGCCAGGCGGGCGGCGCCCAGCACGGTCTGGGCGGCGAGTTGGTGGGCGGCCTCGGGTGGCAGACCCATGCGCACGCCGGCATCGCCCAGCGCTTCCAGGAAGACGAACACGTAGGCGGGGCCGCTGCCCGAGAGCCCGGTGACGGCGTCCATCGACGCTTCCGACGGAGCCGCCCAGCAGGTGCCCACGCTCTCGAAGAGTTCCCGGGCGAGCGCCACGTCTTCCGGACCGGCGTGGGGGTTGGCGCAGATCGCGGTGGCCGCTGCGCCCACCCGTGCCGCTGTGTTGGGCATCGCGCGGATCAGGCGGGCTTCGGGGGGGAGGTTCGCGGCCAGTGCGCGGAGCGACACGCCCGCGGCGATGGAGATCCAGAGCGGCCGCGCCAGCTCCGGCTCCCCGGAGAGGGCCTGCAGGGCGGGCGCCACCACGTTGGGCTTGACGGCGAGGAGCAGCACGTCGCTGCCGCGGACGGCCTCTGCGGCCTCGGAGAGCGCGCGCACCCCGTGCCGGGCTGCGATGAATTCGCGGCGTTCCGGATCGGGATCCACGGCGCAGAGCTGGTCGGCACGCGCACCCGAGGCCAGCAGGCCCCCGATCAGGGCTTCCGCCATGGCGCCGGCGCCGATGAATCCGATCCTCTGTTCGCCGAGTCGGCTCACGCGGCCCTCCCTGGGCCCGGGTCGTCACGGGGGCCGAAGAGCGCGCTCCCCACCCGGATGATCGTGGCTCCTTCCTGGATCGCAACCTCGAAGTCTGCGGACATCCCCATGGAGAGTTCGTCGAGCGAAGCGCCTCCGGGAAGCGGTCGAAGCTCGTCGCGCAGTGCCCGCAGCCGGGCGAAGGCGGGCCGGCTGTCCTCGGGGTTGCGGGTCTCGGCGGGCAGCGTCATCAGCCCCCGCACGTCCAGGTGGGGCCAGCCCAGGCTGGTTTCCAGGAGCGCGGGCAGCGCTTCGGGCGCCGCGCCGCCCTTCTGTGGCTCCCCGCAGAGATCGACCTGGACGAATACGTCGAGTCGTCGCCCCGCCTCCGCGGCGCGCCGTTCCAAGGCGTCGCCGAGCGCGGCGCGGTCGAGCGTGTGGAGCACGTCGAAGTGCTCCACGACCTGGCGGGCCTTGTTGCGCTGGAGTCGGCCCACGAAGTGCCAGCGCGGGCCGGCCGCGGGGCCGAGCTGCTGCCGGACTTCCGGGATCTTCGCCAGGGCCTCCTGGGCGTAGTTCTCCGCGATCTCGGAGAGGCCGGCGCGCACGCCCGCCACCACCTCGGCAGCCGTCTTGCGCTTGGCGACGGCCAGCAACGCCACTTCGGCGGGATCGCGGCCGGCATGCAGCGCGGCGCGCTCGATGCGTTCGTGGACGGCCTGGAGACGCGCGTTCAGGGGGCTCGGCGCCTGCGCGCTCACCCGACTTCGTTCCCGATTCCCTCGCTGCGCAGCAGGGCCAGCGTCTCCTCCACGGGCAGACCGATCACGTTGCTCTCGCTGCCGTCCACGCGGCTCACAAAGCGCCGTCCCTCCCCCTGGACCGCGTAGGCGCCCGCCTTGTCGAGGGGTTCGCCCGTGGCCACATAGGCCCGAATCTCCTCGGGTGGGGCCGTGCGCATTGCCACCCAGCTCTCCACCTGTAGCTCCCGCACCTCCATGGTATCGCTGCGGGTGACCGCCACCCCCGTGATCACCCGGTGGGTGCGGCCGCAGAGCCGCGCGAGCATGCGCTCCGCGTGTTCGGCGTTGCGCGGCTTTCCGAGGATCTCATCGTCGAGGACCACGATGGTGTCCGCGCCGAGCACCACGCGCTGGGCGCTCGTGCCCAGTTGTTCGGCCACGGAGAGGGCCTTTGCCCGGGCCAGGCGCGCTACGGCATCCGGGGCTTCCTCCGAGGGCCACAGGGTCTCCGCGACGTTTGGCGGGTAGACGTCGAAGACGAGCCCGGTTTCGCCGAGCAGCATGCGTCGGCGCGGGGAGCTGCTGGCCAGAACCAGGGTCTTCGCGATGTGCTCGGTCACGGCCCCAGGGTACGCGGCCCTGCGCTCGGGCGCCGCCGCCCAGCTGAATGCGCGTGTTCCCTGGGATCCGGTACCCTGAAGGCGATGGGAGGCGGTGATTCGCGCGAGAGCGCATCACGGTGGGGGGCCGGCGTGTCGCTACTGCTCGCGCTGGGTTGCGCGAGCTCTGCCTTCGTGACCGACGCCAGTGGCTTCCGGCACCGCACCGCGGGTTTTTACGTGGCCTCCCCGGCGCTCCTCGAGCCCGCCTGGAGGCGCGTGGATGTCGAGGGTAAGGCGATTTCCTTCCAGGGGCCGCGGGGTGCAATCATGAGTCTCCAGTCGTCGTGCCGGCCGCGGCGGGCGAGCCCGCGTCTGCTCGCCCAGCACCTCCAGATCGGCCTGCCCGAGCGCGCGCAGCGGGATTCCCGCGCGGTGCGGGCGGGAACGCTCGAGGGTTGGAGCCGAACCTTCGATGTGCGCGGCCCAAGCGGCGTGGTACGCGTTCGGACCGTCACCGCGGTGTACGGGGACTGCGTGCTGGACTGGGTGCTGACCGGCGACGCGAGCTTCGAAGCCGCTCAACCCCTCTTTGACACCTGGTGGGGTAGCTTTGAGTCGGAGCCGAACGGGGGGGAGGCGTGGTGAATCGCGCGAGCCGATCGCCGACGAGCGGCGTGGTGGCGCTGGGCGAGCGCATCCTCGCGCGCGTGGACACCGCTGGCGAGTTCACGCTGCTGGCGATGCTGACGTTGCGCGCTGCGCTGCGGCCGGGTTTTCCCTGGCGTGAGTCCTTCCGCCAGTTGGAGGCCGTCGGGGCGCGGTCGAGCACCATCGTGCTGATCACGGCGCTGTTTACGGGCATGGTGTTGGCACTCCAGACGGGCATCGCGCTGGCGCGCTTTGGAGCCAAGCCCTACGTGGGCAGCGTGGTGGGGCTCTCGTTGGCCCGCGAGCTGGGCCCGGTGCTCACCGCGCTGATGGTGGGCGGTCGCGTGGGGGCCGGCATCACGGCCGAGATTGGCTCCATGCAGGTCACCGAGCAGGTGGATGCCATCCGTTCGCTAGGCGCGGATCCCGTGCAGAAGCTGGTACTCCCGCGGATGCTGGCCTGCGTACTGGCCCTGCCTCTGCTCACCATCTGCGCGGACGTTCTCGGGGTGACCGGTGGCATGTTGCTGGCCTGGGGCCAGTTCGGCATCGAGCCCCACTTCTACATCTCCACCATCGTGAATACCGTCACCGTCTCCGATTTCGCAGAGGGGATCGCCAAGACCTTCGTCTTCGGTTGGATCATCGCCATGGTGGGCTGTTTCTCGGCCCTGCAGACCACGGGGGGCACGGTGGGGGTGGGTCGAGCTACCACGCGCACGGTAGTCACGGCATCCATCGCCGTACTGGTCTCCGATTTCTTCATGTCCCAGCTGATGGTCCTGCTGCTGTGACGGGCGCCGCAAGCGCAGGTGCGGTCATCGAGTTCCGCGATGTCCACAAGTCCTTTCACGGTGTCGAGGTGCTGCGGGGCATCGACCTCTCCATCGTCGAGGGCGAGACCTTCACGATCCTGGGCGGCTCCGGCTCGGGGAAGTCCGTCTGCCTCAAGCACATGGTCGGCCTGATGCGCCCCCGCCGGGGCAGCGTGCGGGTGCTGGGTGAGGAGTTGACGGAGCTCAACGAGCAGCAGCTCGTACCGGTGCGGACGGCGGTCTCCATGATCTTCCAGAGCGCCGCGCTCTTCGATTCGCTGAACGTCTACGAGAACGTCGCCTACGCGCTCCGCGAGCACACGAAGTGGCCGGAGGAGCAAGTGGGGGCGCGGGTTGCGGAATGCCTGGAGGCGGTGGGCCTGGCGGGCGTGGAGGCGCTGATGCCCGAAGAACTCTCCGGCGGCATGCGCAAGCGAGTGGGGGTGGCGCGGGGGATTGCCATGGAACCCCGGGTGATCCTCTACGACGAGCCCACCACGGGCCTCGACCCCGCCAACCAAAGCCGGGTGGGAGAGCTGATCCGTACCCTGCAGACACGCCTCCATGTCACCTCGGTGGTGGTGACCCACGAACTCGAACTCTGCTTCGACGTCTCGGACCGGGTGGGGCTCCTCAAGGACGGCAGGATCGTCGCCGAGGGGAGCGCGGACGCGATGCGCAACTCGACGCACACCGACGTGCGCGCCTTCCTGGATGGCGCACGCGATCACGATCAGGAGGGGGGATACGCGACATGAACGAGAACCGAAGACTCAGCCTCGTGGTGGGCAGCTTCGTGCTGCTCGCCTTGGGCGCGCTGGCACTCGCGGTGCTCTCGCTCTCCTCCCAGGAGGGGGTGTGGCGCGACCAGTATCGCCTGTCGGCCCTCTACGACAACGTGCAGGGCCTGCTCCCCAACGCGCCGGTCTGGCTGGCGGGCACCCGGGTGGGGCGCGTGGAAAGCGTGGACCTCGCCCAGCGGGCCGACGGGGCACCGGCAGTTCGCGTGGCGATGCTGGTGGATCGCAGCGTGCAGAACCGGATTCGAAGCGACTCGGTCTCCTCCATCGGGACCATGGGCCTGCTCGGGGACCGCTACGTGGAGATCGCGATGG
>JABSQX010000128.1:9775-32728 GCA_013215615.1 Myxococcales bacterium
GGCCAGAAGCTCGCGGCTTCGCTGGGAGCGCTCTCGAGCATGATGCAGGAGGTCGAGAGTGGCGACGGCCTGCTCCATAGCCTGGTCTACGACCAGTACGAGGGCGGTGGGGTGGAGAGCATCGAGCGCTCGCTGGCCACCTTCGAGAACATCCTCGACGAGATCGCGGACGGGGAGGGGGTGCTGCACTCGCTCATCTACGATCGCCTCACCGACCAGGACGTGGTCCTCGAGGCCGCCAGCGCTGGCGCGAAGCTCAACGACATCCTCGGCAAGATGAACGAAGGGGAGGGCACGCTGGGCCTGCTCCTGAACGACCCCTCGCTCTACGAGGATCTCAAGCAACTGGTGGGCGGTGCACAGCGCAGCACCCTGGTCCGGGCCATGGTCCGGATGTCCACCAGCGAGGCGGACTGAGGGGCCTCGGGCAGCGCGAGCCAGGGGCTGGAAGGCCGGACCGGATGCGGCAAGCTCAGGGTGTGTCCCGTCTGAGCGAAGTCCAACTCCAGGCGATAACGCAAGAGACCCTGGCCGACTACGAGGAGCGCGCGGAATCCTTCTGGGAGGGAACCCGCGACCACGACGTCTCGCAGAACGTGGAGGCGTTGCTCTCGGAGCTGCGCGTGCCCGCACCCACCCGCATCCTGGACCTCGGCTGCGGACCCGGGCGCGACCTGGTGGATTTCCGGAGCCGCGGCCACGAGGCGATTGGCCTCGACGGCTGCGAGTCCTTCGCGCGCATGGCTCGTGCCCACTCGGGCTGCGAGGTCTGGGTCCAGGATTTCCTGGCGATGACACTGCCCGCTGGACACTTCGACGGCGTCTTCGCGAACGCCGCGCTCTTCCACGTTCCTGGCCAGGAGTTGCCGCGGGTGTTGGAGGAATTGCGGCGGACATTGCGCGTGGGAGGCGTGTTGTTTGCCTCGAACCCGCGTGGCTCGAACCAGGAGGGCTGGCAGGGGGCGCGCTACGGCGCGTATCACGATCTGGAGGTCTGGCGCGATCTCGCGCTTGGCGCCGGTTTTCGCGAGATCCGCCACTACTACCGGCCGCCGGGTCGGCCGCGGGCCGAACAGCCCTGGCTTGCCAGTCTATGGCGGGTGCCCGAGGTCCCCTGATCCTGTCGGGCACTTCGCCTGCCGTCAGCTCGGGTCAGCGGGCGGGGAGGGCGACGCCCGTGGCCACGTGGTTGGCGTCGATTCCGAAGCGTCCGCTCGCGCTGCGTCGGCCTGCGGCGCTCGGGGCGTCGTGGGCCACCAGCCTCGCGTGGAAGCGACCCTCCTCGGGCAGGAACTCGATCTCGGCGTCGCGGAAGCCCAGGAAACGGCGCGCCAGCGGGAAGTAGCACTTGTAGAAGCTCTCCTTGGCGCTGAAGAGCAGCAGCCCCCAGTCGCTCTCCCCGGGCGCCGGTGGCAGCGAGGCCAGGTGCTGGCGCTCCGCGTCGCTCGTGATGCGGTGAAGGATGCGCGTCTTCAGTCGGCGCCGGGGCTCCGCGTCGATCCCCACTCCGAGCAGCTGGGAGTGGGGGCCCACCGCCACCGCGCAGAATCCCTCGCAGTGGGTGAGGGAGCCCACCACCCCGCTGGGCCAGATGGGTACGCGAGCCTCGTCGTTGCGCAGCGCGAAGTCCGGGTACCCGAGCGCGGCTAGGGCACGACGCGCGCATGCACGCCCCAGGCGGAACTCCGCGAGGCGCTTTGGCGCCATGCGCGCGGTGTCGCTCACCTCCTGGGGGTGCAGGGGCTCCGAGGCCATCTCCGCGTCGGCACGAACCACGCGGACCTCGGGAGGGAAGAGCTCTTCGATCACGCGTCGTCGCCAAGGGAACGGCGCCCGCGGCCCCGCTTGAGCGAGCCGCGCCGTCGCTTCGCGTCGAGCGCGCGCTGCCGCGAGCCGCGGCTTGGAGAGGTGGAGACCCGCGTGCGGCGCTGCGCGAGGGCCTCGCGCAGGAGTTGTGCGAGTCGTTCCCGGGCCAGCTCGCGGTTGCGGGCGCGGGAGCGGTGGCGGCTGGCATGCACCACCAGGTGGTTGCGCCGGGTGAGGCGTTCACCGAGCCTGCGCATCGCCCGGGCACGCAGCGTCGCGTCCAGCGCGTTGGTCTCCTGCACGTTCCAGCGGATCGTTACCCGGGTGTTGCGGCGGTTCACGTGCTGGCCTCCAGGGCCACCCGAACGGCTCGCGGTCTCGTGCAACTCCTCCGCGGAAATCACCACCCGCTCGTTCACCCGGAGGTCTCCTGCGACGGCCATGCGAGAAGGAAAACAGCTCCCCGGCCGCGAGACAAGGGCATGGTGGCCGGGGGGAGCTTCGCTCAGGCGGGCCGGAGCAGGAAACGCAGGCCTCCAGCGCCACGACCCGCAGCGCTGGTGATGCGACACGCGCCGTGCTCGTCCACCAGCAGTTGCGCTGCCCGGCGTACGACCTCGAGCATCTCCGCCAGCACTTCGTCCTCTACCGCGAGAAAGGAGCCGGTGTTCTCCCTGCACTCCACGACGATCTCGCCCGACGGGCCGGGAGCGAGGGCGCGAACGCGCTCCGTCGAAGCCGAAGCGGATGTCGACCGGGCACCTTGCGGCTTCGGGACGCGGGGAAGGGGCTTCGCGAACCTCTGGCCCGGCTGTGCTAGGAATATTCGCGCCTGGACCGCGGCACTTCCGAAAAGGGGTGATAGATGGACTGGAGCGCTCTACTCCTGGAATCCACGGACACGATGACGGACGTGGCCCTGCTGCTGGGACGCGTGGCGATCGGCGTCTGTTTCGTGATCCACGGCCTCGGCAAGCTGGGCGTGGTGGGTACCGGGAACATGCCGGGCTTCGTGGCCTGGCTCGAGGAACTGAACGTCCCCATGGCGCCCCTGCAGGCGCGAATGGCCATGCTCTCGGAGATCACCGGGGGCAGTCTGCTGGCGCTGGGCCTGCTGACACGGCCGGCCTGCCTGCTGCTCTTCTTCACCATGATTATCGCGGGCCGCATCGGTCACCGCGGTGCGGGCTACCTGATCACCAACGAGCCCCAGGGTGCTGAGTACACGATCAACCTGGCGGTGATCTGCCTCGTCTTCTTCTTGCTGGGCCCCGGGCCGCTATCGCTGGATGCCTTGATCTTCTGAGGGCGCGCGCCTCAGGCCGGCTTTTCCAGCCGCGCGAGCGCGTGGCTGGCGTGCTCGCGCACGCTTTCGTCGTCGTCGCTCCCCGAGGCCGCGCGCTCCAGTGCCTCGCGCGCCGAGTCGGGCAGGCGCGTCCGTGCCGACAGCGCGCGCAGCGCTGCGGCCGCACAACGGCGGCTGCCCGGATCCGGATCGGTCGCCAGGGCTTCTGCGAGACGAGCCACGATGTCGTCCGGGGGCACCACCAGCCCCGCGCAAGCGCTCAGCGCGACGCGGCGCAGCGCCAGGTCCGGGCTGCGGCTGGCGTCCAGGATCGCTGAGGCGCTCTCCGGCCGGTCGGGCCCGAGAGCGCGCAGCGCCAACAGCGCCAGGCGCCGGACCCGGGGCGGCTCTCCGGTCTCGACCAGCGCCCTCAGCACCGGGAAGACCTCGCCGTGTAGCCGGCCGAGTTCCACCAGTGCCTGGGTGACCTGCCAGCGCTCTTCGCCCTCCGCATGCGCCAAGGCCTCCACGAGCGGCGGCAACAGTTTGATGGGAGGCGGTTCGAGGCGCGCCTGGGCGAGGGCCGCGTACATGCGGCAGCGGGGTTGCTCATTGCGCAGCGCCGAGGCCAGGGCGGTCCGGACGGCCTCCCGGTGCGCGCCCATGGAGGCCAGCGCGCGGGAGGCGGCTCGGGCCACGCTCGGGTCGTCGTCGTCCAAAGTTTCGCAAAGGGCATCCACAAGCAGTACGGCCGAGGGATCCTCGGCAGCTGCTGCGCAGGCGGCTCGCCGCGTGGCCGGATCGTCGACACGCAGGCTGGCGAGCACGGGATGTGTCACCGCAGGTGCCAGCGCGCGTCGAGCGCATTCTCCCCACGGCTCTCCACCCGCCCCTCCCGCCGGAGCTTCAGCAGGTGGGAGCAGACCGACATGCGGGCGGCCGGGTGTAACGACTCCGGGTAGGCGGCGTAGACGAGGCTCACGATCTCTGGGATCGTGTGACGTCCGTCTGCGAGGGCGGCCAGGATCTCCTGTTCCCGCTGTTCGCGATGTGCGATGTACTCCTGGAGCTTGGATACGCCGTCGGCGATGCAGGGGCCGTGGGCGGGATAGATGCGGTTGGGAGACTCCCCGAGGAGCTTCTCGAGCGACGCCATGTACTCCTGGAGGTCGCCGCCCTCGGCCGGGATTACGGTGGTTCCCACCCCGAGCACGTTGTCCCCCGAGAACACCGAGTTCTCTTCCTCGAGCATGAAGCAGAGGTGGTCGGCCGCGTGGCCCGGCGTGTGCAGGGCGCGCAGGGTCGCGCCCTCGCATTCTACGACATCGCCGTCTGCGAGCGGCGCCATCTCCACGGGACAGGCGCGGTCGAATTCGGGCCACGGGAATTTCGACACCCGGAGCGGCCCGTGGCGCTCACGGATGCCCTCGACACCGCGAATGTGATCCACGTGACCGTGGGTGAGGACGATCTCCTGGATCCCGCAGTTCACCCGGGCGAGGGCCTGCTCGAGGACCGGGAGGTATTCGGGACGGCCCTGCCCCGTGTCGAGCAGGATCCGTTCCGGGCCCGTGCCCACCAGGTAGGTGTTGGTTCCCGGGCCGGTGAAGAGGCCCGGGTTTTGACCCAGGGCGACCACCACGCGTTCCGACCAGAGGTCCACGTCCGGGAGTTCCAGGCCGATCATGGTGACGGCCTGCGCCGGGTGATCGCTCATCCCGAACCCGCCACGGTCATGCGGGAGACCCGCAGGGAGGGAGAGGCCACCCGGCCCAGCCAGAGCAGATCGCAGCCCACCACGTCGACATCCCGGAGCATGTCGCCGAAGTTGGCGGCGATCGTGATTTCTTCCACCGGGTATCGGATCTCTCCGCCCTCGATCCAGAGACCGACGGCCCCGCGCGAGTAGTCGCCGGTCACCGGGTTGAAGCCCATTCCGATCAGCTCCGTGACCAGCAAGCCCCGCGGCGTGTCGGCGATGATCTCCTCGAGACTGGCCTTCCCGGGCTCGAAGCAGAGATTCGAGGGGCCGACGCTGGGCGGGCTCCCCGCGCTACGGATCGCGCTGCCCGTCGATTCCAGGCCCAGCTTGCGTGCCGAGTAACTGTCGAGCAGCCAGGACCGCAGCAGGCCCTGTTCGAGGATGACGTTGCGGCGCGTGGTCTGCCCTTCACCGTCGAAGGGGCGGCTGCCCAGTCCGCCGGGCCGGCGCGCATCGTCCACCGCAGTGAGAAGTGGGCTGGCGACCTGCTCACCGAGGCTTTCCGAAAGGAAGCTGCTCTTGCGGTAAACCGCGTAGCCGCTCACGCAGCCCGCCAGCTGCCTCAGCAGGCTGGGGGCGGTGACGGGGTCGAAGATCACCGGTACCTCGCAGGTGGGCACGGGGCGCGCGCCCAGCCGGCGGAGGCAGCGTTCCGCTGCGCGACGCCCCACTGCGGCCGGACTTTCGAGCTCCGCCAGGCAGTGTCCCAGGGTCATCCAGTAGTCGCGCTGCATGCCCGCGGCGTCGTGGGCCACGGGCTCGGAGAAGAGCGAGTGCGAGTCGCTCTCGTAGTCGCCGAGAAAGCCCAAGGAGTTTCCGTAGGTGATGCGGCTGTGCCCGGAACTCGCCTGGGAGCCCTCGGAGTTGTCGATGCGCTCATCCATGTTCCGCGCGGCTGCTTCCGCGTCCATTGCGTCCTGGATCCGCGACTCCACGTGCACACCACGGTCTTCTGGATGCGCGAGGCCCAGGTCCAGCTTCTCCCAGTCCTTCGCGAAGCCCCCTTCCGGAAGACCGGCAGCGGGGTCGGGGGCGGTGGCGCGGGCCACGGCCACGGACTCGCCGGCCATTCGCTCCACGGCCTCGGTGGCCAGGTCGCTCGTGGAGGCGATCGCCGAGCGCCGACCCTCCCCCCCCGCGAGCAGGGAGCGGATGCCCAGTGTGCGCCCGCGGGCCTGCTTCACGAAGTCGACCGCGTCGCCCCGGACGCGCACCTCCATGGAGTCGCCCTCGATGAGAACCGCATCCGCAGCGTCGGCACCGGCGAGACGGGCCGCATCCAGGGCGTGCGCGACCACCTCGCGGCCGGACACTGCGGTCACCCCTGGGTGCCGCCCACGGTGAGGTCGTCGAGCCGCAAGGTCGGGAGCCCGACGCCGACCGGCACGCTTTGCCCGTCCTTGCCGCAGGTGCCCACGCCCGGATCGAGTTTCAGGTCGGAGCCGATGCGCGACACCCGGGTGAGCACGTCGGGCCCGTTGCCGATCAAGGTGGCGCCCACCAGCGGGGCGCCCAGGCGACCGTTCTCGATCCGGTAGGCCTCGTTCGCCGAAAACACGAATTTCCCGCTGGTGATGTCCACCTGTCCGCCCCCGAAGGAGACCGCGTAGATGCCCCGGTCCACGGAGCGCAGCACGTCCTCGGGGGCTTCCTGCCCGGCCAGCATGAAAGTGTTGGTCATGCGGGGCATGGGGAGGTGCGCGTAGCTCTCGCGGCGTCCGTTGCCGGTGCGCGGCATTCCCATCAGGTCGGCGTTGAGCCGGTCCTGCAGGTAGCCGCACAGGATCCCATCTTCGATGAGCACGGTACGTTGGCTGGGTGTGCCTTCATCGTCCACGTTGATGGAGCCGCGTCGCGCCGGCAGTGTGCCGTCATCTACTACCGTGACGCCCTCGCTCGCCACCCGCTCCCCCATTCGACCGGAGAACGCCGAGGTCTGCTTGCGGTTGAAGTCTCCCTCGAGGCCGTGGCCGATCGCCTCGTGGAGCAGGATGCCGGGCCAACCCGGCCCTAGGATCACGCTCATGGAGCCAGCGGGGCAGGGTTGGGCCTCGAGGTTCAGCGTCGCGATCCGCACCGCTTCTCCCACCAGTTTCTTCCAGCCCTCGGGCTGGCTCAGCGTGTCGAAGTCGTAGCGGCCGCCCATGCCCTGGCTGCCGACCTCTCTCCGGCTACCGTCCGGCTTCTCGGCGATGACCTGCAGGTTGAGTCGGACCAGAGGACGCACGTCACTGGCCAGCGTGCCGTCGCTTCCCACCATCATCACCTGGCGGTACTGGGTCACACAGCTGGCCATGACCTGCGCGACCCTGGAGTCCAGAGATCGCGCGTAGCTGTCGATCTCGCCAAGCAGCGTGACCTTGCGCTCCACCGAGGCCTCGGTGGGGGGCTGGTCCACGGGATAGAGATCCCTGTCCGGAGATCCGCCGCTCGTCGCGGAGAGCGCACGGACCCCGCCGGATTCCTGGCTGATGGCCCGGGCGGTCTGGGCTGCCCCCTGGAGGCTTTCCACCGTGATCTCGTCGGAATGCGCGTAGCCCTGGCGCTCCCTCGCCACGGCCCGCACGCCCATGCCCTGCTCGATGTGGCGGTCCCCGCTCTTTACGATTCCCTCCTCGAGCACCACGGCGTCCTCGCTGGTGTGCTCGAAGAAGAGGTCCGCGTAGTCGACCTGGCGCGCCAGGGTGGTATCCAGTGCCGCCGTGAGGGCACGTTCCTCGAGACCGAAGCGCTCGTTGAAGAAGCCGATGACACCGCTGCTATCTCTGGGGCTCAATTTGTTGTCCTTTCGCGCCGGGTTGCGTCAACTCGCGCAACCCGATTCGGAAGATCACTGAGGGTAGCAAGACTGGGGGCGTGGACCGCGGTGATCCCCACCGCCCGGGCCCCGGCGAGGTCTCGCTCGAGATCGTCGCCGAGGAAGAGGGTCTCCCCGGCTGTGACGCCCAGCCGCACCAGCGCCTGCCGGAAAAAGCGGGGATCGGGTTTCGTGGTACGCACTTCGGCGGGAAGCACCACGGCCTCGAAGAGATCCGCGATGCCCAATCCCGTGAGGATGTCGTGAATGCGCAGGTCGAAGTTCGATGCGATGCCCACCCGGACGCCCCGGGCGCGGATCTCCGCGAGGGCCTGGGCGGCCCCCGGCAGCAGCCTCCAACTCGCGGGCCGGGAGAAGTGGGCGAAGAGAGCGTCGAAGCAGGCCTCGAAATCCAGCGGAGTATCGGGGGGAGCGGTTCGGGCCAGGACCTGTCGCACGACATTTCGCCACCACTCGCGTTCGAGACCGGGGATCTCGGAGGCTCGAGCGGCGGGAAAGGCCATGGGAGGCGCGTTCTCGAAGACCTCGGCGAAGGCGGCATGGATGCGTGCGGGGGCGATGCGCGGGCCGTATTCGGCGACCACTTCGGCGTAGGTTGCGGCGACCGGGTGCGCCGGCGCGAAGAGCGTGCCGGCGGCGTCGCAGAGCAACCCCCGGGTCGGCACGTGTTCAGCCCGGCTTGCGGGCCGAGGCGATGAAGGCGTCCGGCAAATCGCGGCCCGACGAGGTGTTGGCGTGCACCTGGATCGACGGGTCGGGGAGCCCGGCTTCCCGGAGCCAGGACGCGATCTCCTCGAGGCCGAAGCCGAGCCATGCGACGCCCAACTCCTCGCGCATCCATTCGTGCTCGTGCTGCACGAAATCCACGACCACCACCATGCCGCCCGGGGCCACCACGCGCGCCATCTCGCGGATCGCCTCCGCGGGCGAGGGGAGGTAGCGGAGCACCATGTGCGCCAGGGCGGCGTCTACCTCCGCCGTCTCGAGCGGCAGGTTGCCGGCCTCGCCCAGTCGGAGTTCGACACCCTCGAGTTTCTCGGCGTGGAGATTGGCCTCCGCGGCTGCCAGCATCCGCTTCGAGTGGTCGATGGCGACCACCCGGAGTCCCAGGCGGCACAACTCGGCGGCCAGCGTCCCGGTCCCGGTGCCAATGTCGGCGACCCGCAAACCCGGTGTCGCCAGCCGGGCGACGGCGCGCGCGCGCAGCGCGTCGTCGTCGAAGATCGTTCGCAGGGAGTCCCACTCCGGCCCCACCTTCTCGAAGAAGCTCCGCGCCTTCGCGGAGCGCTTTTCGAGCACCCCGGCCAGCGCCGCGTGGTCGCGCGCGTGGCCGGGCTCCTCTCCCAGGGCGCGGGAGGTCAGCTCCCATGCCTCCCGCCAGGGGCCGGTGGATGGCAACGCGAAGCGGTAGAAGACAGAGGTGCCGTCGCGTCGAACCTGCAGCAGGCTGGCCTCGCGGAGAATCGCCAGGTGGCGTGAAACGCGCGATTGGGCCATCCCGAGCACCGCCATCAACTCCTGAACGGCGAGTTCTTCGCGCTCGAGCAGCGCCAAGATCCGGATGCGGGTCGGATCCGAGAAGGTTTTGAACAGCTTCTGGAGCGTTTCCATCGGCGCTTCTCGTGGCTGTTTCAGCGAAGCAGCGGTCGGGAGGCCGCGCCCTGGATCGAGACCGATAAGGATCCGTCGCGAGCGACTCGCAGCCCGCGGGTGCGAAGCGGAGCCCGCGCCGCCTGCTTTGTCTCGAACTCACCGCGCAGATCCAGCTGTGATCCGGGCGGGGGGCCGACGGTGCCGCTGAGCCCTCCCGCCAGCAGTGGGGAATCGATCTCGAAGGACTCGACGGTCAACCAGGAGTCTCCCCCCAGCTGCAATTCTGCGACGATGGATTCGAAGGGCAGATCCATGGGCAGCTGCGGGTGGCGCAGCGAACCCTGCGTAGCGTTGAGGCGCACGCGACCCTCGGTACCGGCTTCCCCCAGCACGAGATCGAGGTCCACGTCCGAAAAGCCATCGACGGCGAGGCCCTTTGCGAGCATCTTGGGGTGCAGGGATGACAGGTCGAGGTCCACGAACTGGCCCGAAAGCGCGGTTGGTTCTCCCAACCCCAGCAGGACCCGTCCTTCGAAGAATTCGTCCTGGAACTCCAAGGCGAGGGTTGCGTCCCCGCGCAGCCACGAGAGGCTCCAGGCGGGACGGACGCGCATCTCTTCCAGGGTCAGCCGCGCCCCTACGGGCAGGTCGACGCGCAGCGGTCCGAGCGAGAGGCCAGGTCCCAGCAGGCTGGGCCAGGGGTCGATCTGGCCGATCCGCAGGCCGATCCCGGTGGCCTCCTCGAAGGCCATCTCCGCACCCGGGATCAATCGCTCATAGGGAAAGCGCGCGTACATGAGCGTGAGCGTGAGCAGCACGGCGGCTGCCCCGATGAACAGCCTTCCGCGCAGCCCGCTGCTCTTCGCTTCCTCATCCATCAGATCGGCTCGAAGGAGGAGACGGTGAAGTTGACGTCCAGCATTTCCGAGCGGTCGGGCCGGGTCTTGATGCGCAGGCTCTTTATCGAGTAGACGGGTTCTGCGGTCTCGATCCGGTGCAGGTAGTTGATCACCTGCGAGAGGGTGACGTTGTGCAGCCCGACCTCTACCTTGGTTTCCGCGTAGACCGGATGGTTGGGAGCGGTCTGGGGCTCCATGGAGTCGATGCTGAGCGACGCTTCCTTGGCGAGTGCTTCCAGCGCCGTCCGCAAGTTACCCCGAGGCGCGGCCTGGATGCGGGTCTCCACAGCGGTGAGTTGCTGCTGGGCAGCGTCGAAGTCCATCCGCAGGCGCCGCATTGCGCGCAGCTGCTGGTCGGCGGTCTCGATGCGCTGAGTGCTGTCCTCCGCCATCGAGATCATGGGGTTCACCAGCCCCAACCAGAGCAATGCGGCGATCAGGGCTCCCAACGCCACGCCCACGAGCACGCGTTCCCTGGGCGGGCGCTCGTGGAAGACCTCGAGGAGTCGGTCCAACAGGTCTCTCACGCGCGGTCCTCGACGAGGCTGATGGTGACGTCGAACTTTTTGCGTCCCGAGCGCTTGTCGGTCTCGATGGAGCCGATTCGCGTCTG
The DNA here is from genome assembly GCA_013215615.1 of Myxococcales bacterium. GTDB lineage: Bacteria > Myxococcota_A > UBA9160 > UBA9160 > SMWR01 > JABSQX01. The sequence goes on from JABSQX010000128.1 coordinate 20,552, forward strand.
GGAGAAGGGCCCGAATTCGCTCAGTTCTGCCCCGAGGCGATCTGCTGCCTCGAAGGACTCCGTGAAGACGCGTATCCGAATGGTCTGGCGGTCGATGGAGAGTTCCTCGAAGACGAGGTCCAACTCCGGTGAAATGCGTTTTGAAATTTCCGTGAGGAGGTCGAGTGCGGAGAGGTTGCCGCGGTATACCCCCAGGAATTCCGCTCGATCCTTGGCGTCGTGCAGGGCGCTCCGCAGCGAAGCCACGGGGTTCGGGGCAGCCGTTTCTGCCGAGACCGCGCTTTGATACAGCTCCTGGACCTGGTCCTCGATGAGCGTGGCGCGCTTCGAATCCAGATAGGCGTGGATTCCAAGGTTCGACAAGGCGAGCAGGGCGAGCAGGGCGCACAGCGCCGCAGTGGATCCGAAATCCCTGAAGTAGCCCGCGAGATCGATCTGACGCGAAAACTCGTCGCGGCGAAAGTTCAGGTGGCTGACGCCGCTTCCACTGCCGCGAAGCGCCAGGGCGACCGCCGGTCCGAAGAGCACCGGGGAGCCTGCGGCCACCAGGCCAAGGCCCGCTTCCTCGGGCGGAAGGCCGAGTCTGCGTACGCGGACGCCCGTTCGCGTCTCCAGGAAGCCCTCGATGCCTTCGAGCAGTGCGGTGCCACCCATCAGGGTGATCTCTTCGATGCTGGGGTCGGCCGAGGTATCCGAGCTGGACAGGAAACGGACCAGCTCGTTTGCGATTCGGTCGATCACGGCGGCGACCCGGGGCGAGAGCTGGCTTTCACCCGGCGCGAGAACTCCTACTTCGCACTTGAGGCGTTCCGCCGCTTCGAGGTCGAGGCCTCGATCCTCGGCCAGGGCCTCACTGATCTTTCGGCCCGCGCAGAGGAGGGCGTGAGAGCCGAGAGGTTGACCATCGCGGAGCAGGCAGAAGGTCGATTTGCTGTGTCCGAGATCGGCCAGAATCCGCGTACCCTGAAGGTCGAAGGTGGCGGCCAGATTGGCAAGGACGAGCCCCTCGCAGTCCACGACGCGGGGGTCGCAGCCGCCCTCGTTCAGGCTCTCGACGAGTTCCGAGATCTCGGCCCGGGGTGCGATCGCTGCCAGCACGCGTGCGTGGCCGCGCTCGCGCGAGACCAGCGTCCAGTCGATCACGACTTCCGCGGCGTCGAAGGGGAGACGGTCCCCGATGGCGAGGGGCACGGCCTGGGCGAGGCTGCGCCGGCTCGAGGTGGGGAAGTCCATGGTCCGTACCGAGACCCGGCTGCTGCGGACGGCGGCCACGGCGCCGCTGGTTTCGAGGTCGTAGGTGGCCACGAGTTCGCGCAGCACCTCGGAGGTGCCGCGTCCGTCGAGTGCGGACTCGTAGGCACGAGCGGCCGCGGGAGTACGGAAGCCCTGGCGCAGTTCGACGACCTTCAGGCTGTGACTGCCCAGGTCAAGGCCGGTCACGGGTCTCGTCAGGCTCGCCATGGGCCCCCCCCCATCACAGAACCCTCCAGGATAGCAGTGTAACGGACGGCGCTCCGCTGCGGTCGAGCACTGCTTCGACGCTTCGTCGCATGTCCCCGACCTGTGCCTCGGAGACGACGAGAAAGACGTCGCTCACGAAGCTCAGGGGAGGGAAGATGCCCGCTGCGTTCGGCACGATCTCACTCATCGGCGTGCAGGCCTCCAGGCTTTGGCCCTCTCCGCAGACAAAACCGCCCTCCTGCCGGATCTTGAGGATCTCCCTCACGTCGTCTTCGTCCGCCAGGCGCTGCTGGACGCCGTCGTCGAAGAATATCAGGGCGAGTACGTGGGGCGGGGCGGTGTTGGGGTTGATGCCGCCGCGAAATCCCGGGGGGTGCACGGTGAGGTAGGGCTTCAAGGCCGCGACGAGTCTGGCGTCGAAGCCCGGAACCGCGCGCAATTCGTCGATGGAGAGCAGCGGCCGGTTCAGCGGGCCGGGCTCGTCCCGGGACCGGTACTGGTAGGCGCGGCTCTCGTCTCCTCCGTCCAGGCTGTCGTCATCCGCATCGATGAAGTCGATGAGGTTGGTTGTCAGCTCGGATAGATCGTAGATCTTTTCGCCGGGCGGAATCGGCATCTCGTCGATCACCTTCTCGAGCAGCGCCTCTAGCAGTCCCTGGCCATCCGACTCGATGAGGTCGTCGCCCTGTGAGTCGACCACCACCGCGTTGAGGTTGAGGCGTGCGGTCGCGTCCTCGATGCGCAGGCGAAGTCTGCCTCCTCCGGGTGCCTCGATCTCGTGTTCCATGATCGTCGCCCAGAGGTCGTTGCTGGTCTCGAGCGCCTGTTCTTCGCTGCCCTGGAACTTGTCGGCCAGGATCAGGGCCTTCGCGAGTTCGATGCCACCCCGCGCGAGCCCGTCCGCGCGCTCTCGATTCTCCCGGTTGCGGGCAATCGCGGAGTCGATCACCGCCTGCCGGCTCAACGTGGCCACGGAGCCCACCAGCAGTAGCGCGAAGACCAGCACCATCATCAGGACCAACCCGTCTTGGCCGTATCGTCGCTTCACAGGCATTCCGGGTCCAGATGCTGTTCTGCAGCGCTACCGAATTCCTCGATGGTCGAGAGGAAGGGTTTGATGGGTTCGTCCAGGCTATTTTCGATCACGGCCTGCAATTCTTCGGGAAGTGCATCGAAGTCCAGAATGCAGTCCGCGACGCTGAGGCCCTCCGCGTCTTCTTCTTCCTCCCCTCCTCCTGCGAGGGCATCGTCCCTTTCCACGAGGGCTTCGAGATCGATGGGCACCATGGGGAGGTTGATGCGCCGCTCGATGCTGGGGGCTTTCGAAGTTTCGCTGTCCAGGAAGGTCAGGTGGATCTTCGCGGCCGAGGGCAACTCGTTGGAGTGTCGAAGCTGCGAGGAGTCCCATTCATCCCACCACTGACCCGATTCGTCGAGGAATTGCACGCCGAAGTCCGCGATTTCTTCCGCGACCACCTGCATGTCCTGCGGGTTCGGGAGGTCGCGATCCAGGCCTTCGGGCAGGCCGGGCCGACTCCAACGCAGCAACTCGTAGCCTTCGCGATCGACGGCCGGCAGAAGGACGTACGCGACATAGCCCAGATCCTGCGTGGGGCCCTTTGTGCCGTGTTGGGGGGCGCGTCTGGTCGAAAACTTGATCCGGTCGGCTCCGGACTCGGAATGGCCCCGCTCGCCCAGGAAGACCCACGGATGGCTGAGCCAGTCCCGCTCCGTCGGCTTGACGAGCAAGAAGGCGCGCTGCAGGTCGCTGCTCACGCGGTCGACTACCGCCAGGCTTCGTCGCCAGGTCCGGGTGACCGCGGTGGCCTGGTTGCCGCGATTGGAGAGGTCGACGTAGAAGTCGAGGGCCATTCCCAGCACCAGGCTCGTCAACAGGATGACCGCCAGCACTTCGATGAGTGTGAAACCCAGCGACGCGCGCTCCCGCACCGTCAGACGCACTGGGACAACTGTCGCACCAGACAGTCGACGTCCCTGGCGGGGCAAGGGCTGCTGCAATCCACGGCGTCGCTGCTCCCCCCCCCACCGCTGTCGCGCCCGCTGCCCCGGCCGCCTTCGCCACTCCGCGATCCGCTCCCATCATCCGAGCGACCCGCGCCACTCTCCCCAGTGCCGGCCGGCACGAGGTCCGCCATCCCCGAAATGTCCAGCGCGTAGGTGGAGCGTGCGACCTCCAGTTCGCGATCGCCCTCGGACCAGCGGATGAGAATTTCGATCTCACGCAAGGGGGGAGGATCGGCGTTCTCGCTATCGGCGAAGAGCAGGCCCGCGCCGCGTTCGGCCGAGGCCGTCTTCTCGAAGCCCAGCGATTCGGCTGCGACGGCGCGTACCGACGTCTGCACGCTGAAAATGTCGACCTCCTCGATCTCCTCGCCCAGATCGGGGGCGCTTCCCAGGGCGCTGGCGGCTTCGAGGGCCGCCAGGCGTTCCCCGACGAGGAGAGAGGCCTCCATGCGGCGGCGGCTCTCGCCCTCCGCGCGCAACGCCTGGATCGCGACGCTCGCGAGCACCGTGTAGAGAATGGCGAGTACCGCGACGGCCCCCAAGACCTCGATCAGCGTGAAACCGAGCAGGGCAGTTCCGCGCTCTGCGTCCCTACGCCTCGTCATCGAAGATCCGTACGGCGTCGGCGATGGGGCGGATCTCCAGCCACATGCGCTCCCCGCGCTCGTTTTCAAGGACGATCTCGTTGTGGTCGGCGGTGCCGTCCGCATCGAAGACGACGCCGAACTCGCCGCGGTCGATCCAGCCTTCGGGGGTCTCGAGCCCCGCGAAGTAGATCTCGTCAGCGAGGTAGTGGAAGCTCCCCATGTTTCCGGGTACCGGATTGAAGCTGAGTTCCCTCGCTGGCGGCGGCGAGAGGGACAGACGAGTGGCACCTCGCACGTCGTAATGTGGGCGCGCGGGAGCGGTACTGTCATCCTTCTCGTCGTGGGTCTTCCACTCCAAGCGATAGGCTCCCTCTTCGAAATCCAGTAGCACCCGGTGGGGGACTCCGGTCATTACGGCGCGTTGGCGAGCCAGTTCGACGTAGGAGGCGACCTGACGCGACTGGTTGCGGAGCCAACGCTCGCGCATGGCGCCCAGGTTCGGGGCGGTGACGCCCACCAGCAGCGCGATGATTGCCACTACGGCGAGCATCTCGATGAGCGTGAAGCCGCGTCGGCGGCGTACTCGCGGCACTCCTACACCGTCCCTCAGCCACCTACCATGTCCGTCTCTCTCCAGTTCCCGATGTCGGCGTCCACACCGGAACCGCCCGCTTCTCCGTCCGCACCCCAGGACCAGATGTCATAGGCGTGTGGGTTGTTCTGTCCCGGAAATTCGTAGAGGTAGGGGTTGCCCCAGGGGTCATCCGGAACTCGGCGTTCGCGCAGGTAGCCTCCGGCCTGGTAGTTGCGGGCGTCGGCGGGCTCGATGATCAGGGCCTCGAGCCCCTGATCGGTGGTAGGGAAGCGCGCGGAGTCCATGCGGAAAGTCTCGAGCGCCGCGTCGAGCATCTTGAGTTGAGCGCGCGCGGCATTGACGCGGCTCTTGTCGATCTGAGGGAAGATCGCGATGCCTACCAGTGTCGAGAGCAGTCCGATGATCAGCACCACCGCCATGATCTCGATGAGCGTGAACCCTGCCTTGAACGGGGCAGGGGCTCGGAAATTCTGCATGGGGACTCCTTTCAGGCGAGGGAACTCGTGATTTCGAGAAGGGGTACGAGCGTTGCGAGAATGATCACCAGTACGATGCCCACCATGATGAGGATCAAGATGGGTTCGAGCAGTGCAGTGAGGCGGGTTACGGTCGTCTCGACCTGCTCCTCGTAAGTCTCCGAGATCTTTTCGAGCATCTTCTCGAGTTCGCCGCTCTGCTCGCCGATCTCGATCATGTGGGTGACGAGCGGCGGGAACTCTCCACTGCTCCGCAGGGGATGAGCGATGCTGGCGCCCTCGGCAATGCTAATGCGGGCGCTCTCGACAGTTCTGGCCAGCACCGTGTTGCCCGTGACTTCCCCGGCGGTCTCCAGGGCGTGGGTGATGGGCAGGCCACCGGAGAGCAGCGTGGAAAGGGTCTTGGTGAAGCGCGCGATGGCCACCAGCCGAACCAGGCGTCCCGTGATTGGAAGGCGAAGGCTCCAGTGGTCGTAGAAAGCACGGCCGGCATGTGTCCTTCCGATTGCGCGCAACAGGAAGCCGGTGCCGATTGCGACCGCAATCATCGCCCACCACCATTCCCGGGTGAAGTTCGAGAGCGAGATGATGGCCTTGGTGTACCAGGGGAGAGGCTGGTCCATGCTGATCAGCAGCTCCGTGATCTGCGGAAGAACCACCGTCACCAGCGCGCCCACCACCACGCACGCGAAGAGGAACATCATCGCCGGGTAGATGAGGATCGAGCCTACCTTGTTCTTCAGCCGCACCTGGCTCTCGAGATAGTCGGCAAGGCGTTCGAGCACCTGCTCGAGAGCGCCCCCCGCCTCGCCGGCCCGAACCATCCCCACGTAGAGATCGGGGAAGATGCGGCTCTCCGACAGGGCGTCGGCGAAGGAAGTTCCCTCGTTCACCCGGTCCCGAACCTGGCCGAAGACCGACTTGAGCTTGGGGTTCTCGACTTGATCCGTGAGGGCGCGGAGGGTGGCGACCAGGGGGACACCGGCCCCCAGCAGCGTGGAGGCTTGTCGGGTCGCCACCGCCAAGTCGAGTGCGGAGACCCGCTGCAGGCTCGGAATTTCGAAGAAGGAGCGCCCCGTGCGGCTCTTGCTGCGGACGCTGCGCTGGCCCATTTGAGTCACTTCGAACGGGGTCACCCCGTCCGCGCGCAGCCGCGCACGGGCGCTGCGGGCGTTCTCTGCGTCTAGATGGCCGCGGGTACGCTTGCCCGAGTGGGTGACGCCCTTGTACGCATAGACGGGCATGGGGCTCCGCTTAGATCTGTGCGACGGTTGCTTCTTCCTCGGTGGCTCGCAGGACCTCGGAGACCGAGGTGTGTCCCGCGAGCACCTTGCGAGCGCCGTCCGCGCGGAGGGTGTGCATCCCCTTGCGCATTGCCGTGTTTCGGATGGTCTTGGAGTCGATGTTCTGCGAGACCAGCGCGCGAATGTCGTCGTCCACGTGCATCAACTCGAAGATGCCCAGGCGGCCGTGGTAGCCCGTGTAGTTGCAGGAGGGGCAACCCTCGGGGCCGAAAATTTCGATCTCGTGCGTGGAGTCGATTCCGATTTCGTGCAGTTCCTCGGGGGTGGCCTCGTGGGGACTCTTGCAGTCGGTGCAGAGCACCCGGACCAGGCGCTGTGCGAGCACCGCCACGAGCGAAGAACCGACCAGGAAGGGCTCCACGCCCATGTCCACGAGCCGGGTGATGGCGCTGGCGGCGTCGTTGGTGTGCAGGGTGGAGAAGACCAGGTGCCCGGTGAGGGAGGCCTGGATCGCGATTTCGGCGGTCTCGAGATCCCGAATCTCGCCCACCAGGATCACGTTGGGGTCCTGCCGCAGCACCGAGCGCAGGCCAGCGGCGAAGGAGAGGCCGACCTTGGTGTTCACCTCGATCTGCCCGATGCCAGGCAGCTGGATCTCTACCGGGTCCTCGATGGTGACGATGTTCTTGTCCGTCGTGTTGATGCGGGCTAAGGATCCGTAGAGCGTGGTGGTCTTCCCGCTCCCAGTGGGGCCGGTCACCAGCACGATGCCGTTGGGGCGGGAGATCAGCCGCTCCATGCTGTCGAGCTGGTCGCTGTCGAAGCCCAGCTTCTCGAGGTCTGTGAGATCCTGCGTCCGGGGCAACAGGCGCATTACCACTCGCTCTCCATAGGTGACAGGCAGGGTGGAGAGGCGCACGTCGTAGTCGGCGCCGGCGATCTTGAGCCGGATGCGCCCGTCCTGGGGGAGCCGTTTCTCCGCGATGTTCAGGTGCCCCATGATCTTCACGCGGGAGACCAAGCTGGCCTGGATGGCCTTGGGAAGCGGCTTGGTGGGCTCGTAGAGCACGTCATCGATGCGGAAGCGCACGCGCACATCGCTTTCGAAGGGTTCGATGTGAACGTCACTGGCGCGTTCCTTGACGGCGGTGTGAAGCAGGGAGTTCACGAGCTTGACGATGGGCGCGTCGTCCTCGTCGGAGTCGATGAGGTCCTGGGGCTCCTGGCTGATCTCGGAGGCGAGGGAGTCCAGGTCCTCGACGGCGTCCTCGGCCAGGGCGTCGGTGAGGGCTGGGCCCCGGTCGTAGACCTCGTTGATGGCGCCAAGCAGCGTCCGCTTGGTCACGAGTTCCAGTTTCAGGTCGGCGCCGTCGAAAAGCAGCCGTAGGTCATCGAAGACCTCCGTCCGGAGCGGATCGGTGACGGCGACCCGGATGGAGCCGTCGGCGCTCATGCCCAGGGGCAGGAGGTCATGCTCCTTCGCGAAGGCGATGGAGACTTTTTCCAGCACCTCGTTGTCGACGTCGTTCCTGTCGATCTGGGTGCGGATGGGCAGGGCGAGTTGCTCGCTCAGCACCTCCATCAGTGCCTCGGGGCTCGCGAACTCCCGGAGGTGATCCACCAGGCGCCCCCCCATCTCGGCCATGCGCTCCTGCGCCTCAGCGACCTGCTCGGGGCTGATGAGATCGGATTCCAGTAGGCGCGCTGCGAGGTCTGCGCGGCCGAGGGAAGGGACGGCCGCCTGTGCTGCTGCTTGGCTCATGGCTCGCTCTTCTGCGGGTCCTTCACGAGGATGCTGGGCTCTAGGCCGTGCGACTGTCTTACCACCTCCGAAATCGCCGAGGCATCGTCGAGTGATTCGTAGGGGCCCAGGACGATCTCATAGAGGAGAGAGCCCGAAACTTCAGTGGATTCGAGTGTACCGTCGTGACCGGCGTCGACCAAGTCGGTGAGCACTGATGCTGCAGCCTCGGGGTCGCCGAAGACAGCCACCTCCAGGTAGTAACGCGGCGGCTGGTCGTCGGCCGCACGGGCAGCCGCCTCGGCCTCCTCCGCTCGTCGGGCGGCGTCGATCTCGCCGACGCGCTCTGGCGGGTAGCGCGCGATATGCCCAGCGATTTCGGCTTCGAGTTGCGTGCGGCCCTCGCCGGGGAAGTAGGGGACTCCCAGGCGATCAGCTTCCTGCATCCGTTCGAGTTCGGACTCGACGGTCTCGTCGGAGTCCCTCATGCTCGCGCCCGAGTTCTGCCGGAACTCCTCGCGCTTTCGAATGGTCTGACCCTCGAGATCCGCGGACGAACGAATGATGTGTGGCGTCAGGAAGATCAAGAGGTTCTTCTTCGTGAGGGACTTCGAGGTGCGCTTGAACGCCCAGCCGAGCACCGGGATGTCCCCGAGCCAGGGAACCTTGGTGACGGTGTCGCTCACGGCGTCGTCGATCAACCCGCCGATCACGACGGTCTCTCCATCTGCGACCACCACCGTGTTCTCTACCTGGCGGTTCGAAAGGGCGACGCCGACATCTGAGGCCGTTCCCGTAATCTTCGTCAGTGCCTCGTTGACATTGCTGATCTCCTGAAAGATCTCCAGGCGCAGCGTGTTGCCCTCCGTGATCTGGGGTGTCACGCGAAGGGTGACCCCGATGTCCTGCCGTTCGACACCCACCGAAGTCGACTGCCCCAATTGGTTCCCCGCCGCAGATGAGACGCGGCTGGTGACGATGGGGATGTTGTCGCCGATTCGGATCTCTGCCTGTTCGTTGTCGGACGTGAGGATATGCGGGGCCGAGATGATGCTGATGTCGCCGTTGGACGCGGACGCGCTGATCAGCCCTCGGATGATGCTGCCATCCCCGGTTCCGTCCGGGCCCCGGGTGCTGCGCCCCGCGACGCCTTCGAAGGCGTTGGCGGGATTACCGCTGGTGTCTACTCCGACCGGGAGTGGGGGAATAATTGCGGTGAATCCAGAGATCGCACCCTGGGCCGCCGTCTGAAAGGCAAGCGCGAGATCCCCGTTGACGTACTCGTACAGAGCGCTGACGCCCAGCGACATGGCGTCCGTGACGGTGACCTCCATGATCAGCGCTTCCACCAGCACCTGGGGACGTACGATGTCGAGTTGCTCGATGACACCGACCAGGGTCGTGTAGCCCTCCTGGCTGGCCTGGATGATGAGTGCGTTGATCGCGGGGTCCGCGGTGACCGAGATCCCCCCCGCAAGGCTGGCTACCGTGCTGCGCAGGACCTGGGCGGCGCCCGAGCCGGCCGCGCCTCCAGAGGAGGCTTGCGTTCCGCCCCCGTCGACGAGCCCCGACAGCGTCTCGGCGAGTTCTTCGGCGTTGGCGTTCTTCAAGTAGTAGACATGGATGCGCCCCCCACCGATCACCGGAACGTCGAGGCGGGAAACGAGCTGCCGAACCTCATCGAGCTTGCGCCTGGGGGCTAGCACCAGCAGCGAGTTGGTGCGCTCGTCGGTGAGGATGCGTACCGGCTCCCGTTTTGTTCCCACGGCGTCGGGCTGGGAGCCGCTGCGCCGGCGATTGGCGGCGCGCCGCGCAGCGCTCGTGCCACCAACCTGCGAGGCCTCGACCCCGTAGATTTCGGAAAGCTGTTCGGCCAGGGTCACCGCATCGGCGTGCTTGATCGGGATGACCGTCAGTTCTTCCTTGTAGGTTTCGATGTCGATCGACTCCAGGATGGCGATGATGCGCCGGATGTTGGAGGCCGATTCCGTGAGGATCACGGTGTTGGTGGCGGCGTAGGGCGCCATGTGGGCGTCCTTCGAAACCAACGGCTTGAGGGTGTTGACGATGGACTCCGCGTCGATGTAGCGCAGTGGGATGAGTCGCGTGACGAAGTGGTCCCGGTTCGGAGGCCGTTCGGAGCTTTGCACCGTCTCGACGCTCGATTCCTTGGCTTCCCGCAAGGGCACCACCTTGATGGTACCGCCCGGCGTCTGCACCGTCGTGAAGCCCTTCACCTGCAGGACGGATTCGAATACCGCGTAGGCCTGGTCGATGGGGATCGGAGTGGGCGAGATGATGGTGACCCGGCCCCGGACGCGGTCATCGTAGATGAAGTTTTGTCCCGTCATGCGCGCGATGGTGTCGATGACCACCGGCAACTCGACGTCTGCGAAATCCAGCGTGACGAGATCCTCGCCGCTCCCGTCCTCGAAACCGGGAGCAACTTGCGAAATCGCGGGGCCGGCGACCAGCAGCAGGGTGGCCAGCAGCGTGGTGTTCCTGATTCTTGAGAGGCTGGGAAACGTCATGTCGTTCGCTATTGCGTGGTGATGAAGATTGGAATGATGGAGCCGTCTGAACGGCTGACCTCGAGTTCGAACTCGTCTGCGTCGCCCATCTCCTCGAAGGCCTCGGCGCTGGCCTGCGGACTATTGATGGCGATCCCGTTCGCGGTGATGATGATGTCGCCATTCTCGATGCCCGCTTGCTCGACGAGGCTCCCGGCCTTGATCGAGTTCACCTGCAGGCCTGTCATTGCGCCGTCCACGTATTTCGGTAGGAAGCGGGCTTGCTGGAGGATCGTCGATTGTTTCGCCATGGCTTCACCGAGCTTGTTCTTCAACATGCGTTCCGCGAGCCGGTTCGTGCGTGGGCGCGGGCGCGCGGAACCGCGCTGTTTCGGCAGCCTCGCCAATACTTCCGGATCGTCGTCAAGGGACAGCACGCGGCGCGCGTCGTTTTCCGCGAGTACCACGCGACGTCTTTCGATGCGCACGACCGTGGCCTGGTCCTTGACGCGATCACCGACGGCCACGATGAGGCGCGCGCGCTCTTCGGTGTCTTCGATGGCGGCTCGCGCCATCATCACGTCCTGGGCGGCGGCGGTTCCCAGCAGGCGGAGCGGTAGCGTGGTTTCCTGGAGGTCTTCGTCCTCGACTTCCGGCTCGATTTCGGCGACCTCGGCGGGCAGCAGCGTGGAGGCGTTGAAGAGGTTGCGGGCCAGGATGACCTGGCGCTCGCCCCAGGTGCGGGCGCGTGGCGGGGGCACGCGTAGCTCGGCGCCCGCTGCGTCGGCCGTGGGAGGCAGCAGCACGGCCGCCAGCACGGCGTTCGCGGCATCCGCCATCACCCAGCAGCAGAGGCAGAACAGCACGAGGTTGGCTGCCCGGCTGAGGTACGCGGCCATGGAATCACCCCGCGCCTCGCGGGAGGGCAGCGAGACGGCCGGAGTATACCCGGGTGCGGGTTCGCTTCAATCTACGATCCTTCAGAATTTCGGGGAGTTAGCGGTCTCCCCCTACATCGGCGCGTTGCGCTTTCTGCCCAAATGGATTCCGCGGATTGCCCTTCTGTTCCGTGGTGGCGCTCCTATGAGTGGTTATGCACCCATTTGGGCCCGCAGATCTCTGGGCCGATCGGTGGGGAGCAGGCGCACAACGGCGCCTAGAGGGGTTATCGGGGCTTGACATTGTGCTCGTGGGATCGATGTTTTTGGGGCTCGGGGCCCATTTCGCGCGGCTTCGAGCAGGAGGCTAGGCGGCAAAATGGCGGATTCCGGCAAGGTCATCGGTATCGATCTCGGCACGACGAACTCGGTGGTGGCTGTGGTAGAGGGCGGACAGCCCAGCGTGGTCGCCAACGAGGAAGGGGGGCGCACGACGCCCTCGGTGGTGGCCTTCACGGACGAGGGAGAGCGCCTTGTGGGAGCGGTCGCCAAGCGCCAGGCCGTCACGAACCCCAAGGGCACCGTGTACTCCATCAAGCGCTTCGTGGGGCGACGGCTGTCGGAGGTCCCCGAGGAGATCAGCCTGGTTCCCTACGACGT
>JABSQX010000013.1 GCA_013215615.1 Myxococcales bacterium
AGGGGCTGCCCGTCCTCGGGTAGCCGCCAACCCTCGCCGAGTTGCCCACGGAAACCTCGCGCTCGCCACAACGCCAGGGCTCCTCCCAGCAACATCGCCGCCACGAAACTCTCGTGGATGTAGAGCGCCGCGAAATCGAAAGACGTCCAGTCGCTGCGATCCTCGCGGCCCAGCACGGCCAGCTTGACGAGGTAGGAGAGCAGGAAGACCCCCACCAGCGTCACCGCGCCGAGCATGCTGCGGCGGTGCGCGGCGATGTCGCCGGCGCGGACGCGCGCCACGCCCAACGCGACGCAGGTCACGACAGCCCCGAGATCCAACAACGCAAAACACCAGAAGGCGAGATTCGCGTTCATCGACACACTGCCTCAGACCGGCAGGTCGGCCCGGGAGTACAGGGCTTCCAACTCGATCCCTCGCTCCCGGAAGGCCTGCAGCGCGCCCTCTCCGCGGTCCACCAGGCAGAGCACGCGGACCACCTTGCCACCCGCCTGCTGCACGGCGTCCAGCGCCTCGAGCGTGGAGCCGCCGGTGGTCACCGTGTCCTCGAGCAGCGCCACGCTCTGGCCTTCCCGGAAGCCCCCCTCGATGCGACGGCCCAGGCCGTGCTGCTTGGCTTCCTTGCGGACGAAGAAACCCAGCAGGGGGGTAGCGGGGTCGCGCGCGGCGGCAGCAGCGAGCACCGCGGAGATCAGCGGTACCGCCCCCACCGCCATGCCCCCCACCGCCTGCACGCTGGCGCCGCCCTGGAGCGCGTCGAGGATCAGACCGCCGGCCAGCGCCACTCCGCGAGGCCGCATCAAGGTCTGGCGCAGGTCCAGGTAGAAGTCGCTCTCGCGGCCACTCGCGAGCACCACCTTCTGCCTGCGAAAGGAGACCTCGAGGATCAGTTCGAGGAGTTCCTGGCGCGCCTCCATCAGCGTCCCCGCAGTCCCAACGCGTGCTCGGCGATGAGCTTGCGGTGCAGTTCGCTGGTGCCCTCCCCGAACTCGAGGGCCTTGGCTTCGAGCAACAGCCTCCCCACCTCGTACTCCTCGGAGAGCCCGTAGCCTCCATGGATCTGGATGGCGTCGAGAGCGTTGTAGGTCGCCGCCTCGCTGGCCATCAGCTTGGCGAGCGAAGCCTCCATGCTGGCCCGCTCGACCCCCGCATCCTTCATCCGGCCCAGCCGGTAGACGACCCCGCGGGCGCCCTCGGTGCGGCACACCATGTCGGCGACCTTCTGCTGGATCATCTGGAACTCGCCGATCTTCTGGCCGAAGGCCTCGCGCTCCATCGCGTAGCCGAGCGCCAGGTCGATGCAACGCTGGGACTGGCCCACGCAGCGGGAGGCCACCGAGTAGCGCCCCATGTCCAGCGCCGAGCCCAGAACCGGGAAGCCGCCGCCCACTTCACCCAGAACGTTCTCGTCGGGGACGAAGACCCCGTCGAAATGCACCTCCGCGAGCTTGTCGCGCTTGAGGGTGCGCATCGGAAAGTCTCCGATGGAGATCCCCTCGCTCGCGGGATCCACCAGGAAGGCCGTCACACCCTTGTGTTTCTTGGAGAGATCCACCGAGGCCACCACGAAGAAGAGCCCGGCATGGGCGGCGTGGGAGATGAAGACCTTGGTGCCGCGAATCCGCCAGCCGCCCGCTTCACGGCTGGCGGTACTGCGCATGTTGCCGAGATCGGTGCCTCCGCTCGGCTCCGTGAGACACGCGGAACTCAATATCTCGCCACGCGCCAGCGGCGGCAGCCAGCGCTGCTTCTGGGCCTCGCTGCCGTGGCGCAAGATGGAGCCCCCCACCAGCGAGTTGGTGACCGAGATCACCGATGCAACCACCCAATCCACCCGCGCAATCTCCTCGCAGATGATCCCGTAGCTGACCACGTCCACGAAGGAGCCCCCGAATTCCTCGGGGATCATGGGGGCGATGAAGCCCAGCGGCACTAGCTTCTCGATCAGCTCCGTGGGGTAACGGGCCTCGCGCTCGTACTCCTCGACGAAGGGCGCGATCTCCTTCTCCGCAAACTCGCGCACGCTGCGCCGCACCAGGCGCTGCTCCTCGCTGAGGTCGAAATCCGCGATGCGTTGCAGGGCTTCGTTCATGGGGGGTCCGCTCGCGCAGCATAGCCACGAGTGGGCGCGGGCCGCACGGGAGCTCATGGGTCCGCGCGCGCTCCCCCCTCGCGTTGGCAGGGCGACCGGGACTCACCTACGCTCCGCTCCCCGCAACTCCCGGCTGTGCTGAAAGCGAGCCCCCCGACCCGGAGAATCCGCCGTGAAGAAGGCCAAGCCGCTGCCCCATCGCAACCGTGGCAAGAGCGCGCGACACCGCGCGAAGCTCAAGGCCAAGCACCGCCGCGCACGCCTCCGCAGCAGCTCGGGCGAGCGCAAGACCTACCGCTAGTCGCCGCCGGGGCGCGAGCGCGCGCATGTCGCGAGGGCGAAGCATCGGAGCGGGACGCGGAGGCCCGGGCGCCGAGGCGGCTCGGGCCAACTTCCGCTTCAGCCTGGAAGCACGCTCGGGCGCCGCTCGCGCGGGTCGCTTCGAGACCCCCCACGGCAGCTTCCAGACCCCCGCCTTCATGACCGTGGGCACCCACGGCGCCGTCAAGGCCATGACCCCCGAGCAGCTCCGCGCCACCGGAGCCGAGATCGTACTGGCCAACAGCTACCACCTCTCGCTGCGGCCCGGCGAGGCGCTGGTCGAGAAGCTGGGCGGCCTGCACGACTTCATGCGCTGGCAGGGCCCGATCCTCACCGACAGCGGCGGTTTTCAGGTCTTCTCGCTCCCGAAGGTGGAGATCAGTGACCACGGCGCGCTGTTCCGCAGCGAGGTGGATGGCGCGCGCGTGGAGCTCACGCCGGAGCGCGCCACCCGGATCCAGAACACCCTGGGAGCCGACATCATCATGGCCTTCGATGAGTGCAGCCCGTACCCCGCGAGTCGCGAGCGCGCGCGTACCGGGGTGCGCCGTACGCTCTCGTGGATCGAGCGTTGTCTGCGCGCCCACCAGCACCCCGAGCGCCAGGCGCTCTTCGGAATCGTGCAGGGCAGCACCTTCCTCGATCTGCGGGAGAGCTGCGCGCAGTCGCTGGTGGCCCTCGACCTGCCGGGCTACGCGATCGGCGGCGTTTCCGTGGGCGAGGGCCACGAGCTGCTGTGCGAGATCACCGAACACACGGCCCCCCAGCTCCCCGAGGATCGCCCGCGCTACTTGATGGGCGTGGGACTGCCCCACGACCTGCTGGCCGCAATCGGCTACGGGATCGACATGTTCGACTGCGTGATCCCCACCCGCTACGCGCGCAGCGCCACGGTCTTCACGCGACGCGGCCGCATCCGGCTCACGCAGCGCCGCTACCGGCGCGACGCCTACCCCATCGACCCTTCCTGCCGCTGCGCGACCTGCGAGGGCGGTTTCAGTCGCGCCTACCTCCACCACCTCTTCGCCGCCAATGAGATCCTCTCCGCCATGTTGGCCTCGGTACACAACACGCACTTCTACCAAGCGCTCGTCGCAGACGCGCGGGCCGCGATTCAGGCCGGCCACTTCGAGGACTTCCGGGCCGACTTCCTCGCGAACTTCGGGGTCGCAGAGCGAAAGGACCGCTGAAAGCCCCTCGAAGCGGGCTGGACGCCGCCCCGCGAATGCCCCACTGTCCCGGGCCGTGGCGACTCGAGGCGGCACTCCCCTGCTCTCCCCCGAAGAGGTGCTGCGCGCGCACCACGCGGGTCCCACCAGCGGCGTCTTCACCGATGGCTCCTGCGAGGGCAACCCCGGCCCGGGGGGGTGGGGGTTCGTATGGGTGGAGGACAATCAGATCGTGGAGGAGCGCCACGGCAGCGAGGCATCCACCACCAACAACCGCATGGAGCTCACCGCCCTCGTCGAGGCCTACCAGCGGCTCCCCGAGGACGCGCGCGTGCGCGTCTACTCCGACAGCCAGCTCTGCGTGAAGACCGTCAACGAGTGGGCGGCGGGCTGGGAGCAGCGCGGCTGGCGGCGCAAGAGCGGGCCCATCGCCAACCTCGAACTCGTGCAGCGCCTCTACGCGTTGGCGAACGCCCGCCCGGGCGTGGAACTGCAGTGGATCCGTGCCCACGAGGGCTCGCGCTGGAACGAATACGCGGACGCCCTGGCCTGCACGTACATGCGCTGACGCGCCGAGCGAGGCGCGCTACAAGAGCCTGCGCTGGAAGACGTCGCGGGCCACGAAGGCCGCCACGCGCCGCGGCACCAGGCGCGCCGCGGCGTTGGCGCGCAACCAGTCCCACCAGCCCGGGATCAGGCTCGACTGGCGGCCCAGTGCGTCCAAGGCCGCCGCAACCACCCGCGCCGGCGGCTCGCCGCGCAGAGGGCGCTCCCCAGCGAGCTTCTGGAACTCGGTGTCCGTCACACCCGGCTCCACCACCAACACGTCGATCCCCGAGCCGCGCAGCTCCACGTGCAACGACTCTCCGAACAGGAGTTGGAAGGCCTTGCTGGCCGCGTAGAGGCCGTGGAGGGGAACCGCCTGACGCCCTGCGATGGAACCGGTGAAGAGCAGCGCGCCATTGCCGCGCTCGCGCATGGCGGGGAGCAGGGCGTGGCTGAGCGCCACCGGCGCGCCGCAGTGCAGCGCCACCATGGCGTTCAGACGATCGCCGTCGGTCTCCACGAAGGCACCAGCGGCGCCGAAGCCCGCGTTGTTGACCAGGATCGAGATGGGGAGATCGGCGACCGCTGCGAGCAAGTGCTCGACGCCCTCCGCGCTTGCGAGGTCGGCCACCACCACCCGCACCTCCACCCCCTCGGCGCGCCGCACTTCGTCGGCCAGCGCTTCCAGAAGTGGCTCGCGGCGCGCGCAGAGCACGCAGGAGATGCCCTCGGCGGCCAGGGCCCGGGCGAAGTACTCGCCGATGCCCCCCGAGCCTCCCGTCACCAGCGCCCAGCCGGGATAGCGATCCCGGAGCGAAGCTCGGTGCGCGGAAAAGTGAGGCTGGGCGCGCCACAACAGTACGGCCAACAGCGCGAAGAGCACGAAGCCCAGCACCCCCACGCCGAGACCCACGGCACCGCCGTGATACACGACGGGCCAGATCCCCATCCCGATCGCCACGCTAAAGACGTAGATCGACGCCCAGGGCCACATCCAGTGGCTCTTCCGGTAGAAGCCGTGGGCGCCAGCCGCGTAGATCGCCCAGTGCAGCGGCTCCCCGAATTTGGCGGCCGCGCCGGTGAACATCACGCCCAACCAGACTTCCTGGTCCTCCGCCACCGGTTTGACGAAGAAATCCCACGGCACGTAGACGAAGGCCATGAACGCACAGAAGACCATCAGGGCGTTCATCCAGGCCGGGCGTCCCGCGAACACACAGTTCAGCCAGTCGCGCAGTGCTGCCAAGCTCTCCCCCTGTCTCGTCGACCGCTCCGCCCCCGGGGCCACGGCGGGAACGCCGCTGCTCGCGAAGCCCTCACTCCGAAGCGGCAGCGCGCCAGGCCGCCAACACCTCCTCGGGTGCCTGTACGAGTTCAATGAGCACGCCCTGCCCGCCCACCGGGGCGTCCGGGTTGCCCTTGGGATGGATGAAGCAGACGTCGTGTCCCGCCGCCCCCGCGCGGATGCCACCGGGCGTGAAACGCACGCCCTTCGCCTCGAGCCACTCGACCGCCACCGCGAGGTCGTCGATCCAGAGCCCCACGTGGTTGAGCGCGGGTTCGTGGACCCGAGGGCGTGCCTCGGGATCGATGGGCTGCATGAGATCCACTTCCACGCGGAAGGGGCCACGACCCGCCACCGCGATATCCTCGTCGACGTTCTCGGACTCGCTGCGAAAGCTGCCCGTGGCCTCGAGGCCCAGCAGTTCCACCCAGAGTTCGCGCAGACCCGCCTTTTCGGTCGCGCCCACCGCGATCTGTTGCAGGCCGAGGACTTGGAAGGGCCGATCGGACATGGGGGTCTCCTGGTGCCGGCTGCGGGCGCCAGCTTAGCGGCATCCTCGTTGGCAGCGCCCCCCAGGTGCCCCGCTGCGGCGGGCCCCGCGGGCGGGCGTCCCCGCATGCGTCGCGCCGGTGCCGAGTGATCTAGTTCACAGACACCCCTGCGGGACCCTCGTAGCCTTTTCAAGTAGCGCGAAACCCCTCACGAGGAACCCGACATGGACCGCATCGCATCGCTCTTCCGAAACAGTTCCGGCGCAGCCGCCGCACTCGCCCCTCGCCCTGCACTGATCTCCATCCCCTTCCGAACACGGCGAAACGAGCCACTGGACCCGCAGCTACCCCTCTCCTTGTCCCACCGCCTGCGAGCGGAAACCCAGCGCGCCCATCGCCTGACGGAATCCACCGGCTTCGTGCGCAGCATCCTCAAGGGCTCCGTGGATCTCCAAAGCTTCCGGAACATGCAGGCGGGCCTCTTCCTCGTCTACACCGCCATGGAAGAGGAGATCGCACGCAACGCGAGGAGACCGCTGATTCGCGCGATCGACTTCCCCGAGCTGCGCCGCACCGAGGCGCTGCGACACGACCTGGCGACACTCTACGCTGGGGACTGGCGCACCGGTCTCACGCTCACGCCCGCGCGCCGCCGCTACGTAGAGCGCATTCGCTGGGTGGGCGAGCACGATCCGGACCTGCTGGTCGCGCATAGCTATACCCGCTACCTGGGCGACCTTTCGGGAGGCCGGGTGGTCGAGGGCATCGCGCGTCGCACACTGCGCTTCGAGGGAAGGGAGGGGCTGCGCTTCTTCCACTTCGAGGGGATCCCCAACAAGAAGGCCTTCAAGGAGGAGTTTCGGCGGCGCCTGGACGCGATGCCGCTCACCGTGCATCGCGCGGATGCGCTGGTCGCGGAGTCCATCGAGGTCTTCGACCTCAACCGGGCCATCTTCGAGGAACTCGAGGGCAGCTGGTTGCGAGCCCTGCGAAAGCTCATCCCCCGAGAACTCACGGACATCCGTAACGACGCTAACTGAGCTTCGACCACCGAAGCAGGACGAGGAGCCCATCATGGAAACACAGACTGCCGCAGCGACCCCCGTCGAAGCCATGCAACCCCCCAACCAAACGATCGAGCGCGTGGTGGCCGCCTACTTCTCCGCACTGCGTGAAATGGACATCGAGCGCCTGCTCGAACTCTTCGACGAGGACGCGGTCAGCTGGGATCCGGTGGGCTCCCCCCCGATGCGCGTCCGTGACAAGTCCAACAACTACTTCCGCGCGCTCTCCACCATCTTCTCGAAGATGGCTCTTCGCGAAGAAGAGGTCTTCGTCGCCGGCAGCGAGGCCGCCGTGCGCTGGACCGGTGTCGCGATACTGCGCACGAATCCCCGCGAAGTCGACTTCGAGGGCATCTCGGTCTTCGAAATCAACGAGCAAGGCCGCATCCAGAGCGTGCGCTCGTACTGGGACAAGGCCACCTTGATGGCCCGCCTCTGAGGCACGGCGCCTGTACGGGAGTCGGCCTGCCGCCTATCTTCCGCCCCGGACCCCTGGCCCCCGGGAGGAAGCATGGCGCCCACGAGAAGCCCTTCGATCTGGGACGAGCGGACCCTCGGCCCGGAGTCCATTCTGCTCGATGACCGGGTGGCCGTGGTGACCGGAGCCGCCCAGGGGATCGGAGAGGCCACCGCCATCGCGCTGGCCCGCTGCGGGGCCCACGTGGCGATCTGCGACCGCAAGGCAGACGAGCTCGCAGGGACCGCCCTGGAGATCGAGCGCCTGGGACGCCGCACACTATCCGCCGTACTCGACGTTCGCGAGCAGTCGGCGGTACAGGACTTCTTCGGGGAGGTGGGGCGCGAGTTCGGGAGCCTGCAGATCCTGGTCAACAACGCGGGGGGCGGCTTCTGGTCGGAGTTTCTCGACGTGAGCGCCAAGGGCGAGCGCGCCCTGGTGAACGAGAACTGGAGTTCCGTCACCCACTGCGTGCGTGCGGCGCTGCCACTGATGACCGAGGGGGGCTCCGTGATCAACATCACCTCGGTGGAAGCCCACCGGGCCGGGCCAGGCTTCGCGATCTATTCGGCGATGAAGGCCGCAGTCGCCAATCTCAGCAAGAGCCTCTCGATGGAGTTCGCATCGCGAAGCATCCGTGTCAATTGCGTGGCCCCCGACATGATCCCTACACCCGGTGACGCCGACCTCGCCCGGGATTCGGCAGCCGCCGACCTTCCCGCCCTCGAGAACACGCCCTGGCCGGAGACCGGCTCCAGCTGGGACTGCGCGGCGGCCGCGCTCTTCCTGGCCAGCGACCTCTCCCGCTTCATCACGGGCTCCACGATTCACGTGGACGGCGGCACCGAGGCCGCGGGCGGCTGGAAGATCACGCAGGATGGGGGCTACACGCTCTGAGCGCCCCGCGCCGCCGCCCCCAAAACGCAGCATGAGCCGACCCTGGCAGCTCGTCGAGGCCGTCGAGCACGGCGCGGGCCGCATCGAGCTGCGGCAGCGGGGCGAGCGCGACTATCTGATCACGCTGGATGGGCGCGTGCTGATGAACAGCGCGGCGCACCGCTCCGAGCGCGCGCTCGGAGCACTCGCCGTGGAGGCACTGGCAACGCGCAGCAAGCCGCGCGTCCTGATCGCGGGCCTGGGCATGGCGTTCACGCTGCGGGGCGCCCTGGACGGCCTGCCCCGGGACGCCCGGGTACGGGTCGTGGAGATCGAGGGCGCTGTCCACCGCTGGTGCCTCGGGCCGCTGCGGGAACTCAGCGGGGGCGCCGTGCTCGACGCCCGGGTCCGGGTCGAGATCGCCGACGTGGCGGACGTACTGGCGGCCGTCGCGCGAGGCCCGGCCGCGCAGCGCTTCGACGCCATTGCTCTCGATCTCTTCGAGGGGCCCGGGCGCGGCCTACGCGATGAGGACCCCATCTTCGGCCGGGACGGGCTGCAGAGAATGCGCGACGCCCTGGCACCCGACGGGGTGCTGGCGGTCTGGAGCGAAGCCCGGCAGCCGGCCTTCGAGAAGCGGTTGGCACGCAGTGGCTTTCAAGCCCGTCGCCAGCGACCGGGCCGGGCCGGGCTCCGCCACGCCGTCTACGTGGCACGCCTCGCCGAGCGCAGCTCGCCCAGGAAGCCCGTTCCCAGCAGGTAGCGCTCGCTGCTGCCCTTGCGGGTGGCACGTGGCCGGGTCGACTGTGCGCGCTCGAAGCGCCCGCGCAGGCGCACGGCGATCTGCTGGGCCTCGGGGCTTTCCAGGAGTTTCACGAGCAGGTGGCCACCCGGGCGCAATACTTCGGGCAGCGCACACTCCACGGCCTCGAGGAGCGCCTCCTCCAGCGCCCGGTCCCGCGCGCGTACCCCACTGAGCTTGGGGGCCATGTCAGAGAGCAGCACATCGCAGGGCCGTCCCCCCAACAGGTCGATGAGTCGAGCGCGAACGGGGGCTTCCGTGAAATCCCCTTGGAGCGCCACCACATTTGCGCTCTCGAGGGGCGCTACGGCCGCGAGATCCACCCCGACTACCCGTCCGCTTGCGCCTACCTCCCGGGCAGCCAGCTGCAGCCAGCTGCCGGGCCAGCAGCCCAGGTCCAACACGCGCTGGCCGGGGCGTAACAACCGATGGCGGCGCTGGATCTCCTGCAGCTTGTAGGCGGCCCGCGAGCGGAACCCCTCGCGCTGGGCGCGCTGGTGGAAGGCGTCCCTGCGCTGGTATTGGGCCAACGCGAAACCCGCTAGCTGGAGGCCTTCCGGGCAGGGCGAACGCGCACCAGCGCGTCGTTGTGACCCGGCACGCTTCCGCGGATGAAGAGCAGGTGCTTTTCCGCATCCACGCCCACCACCTCGACGTTGGTGGTGGTAACGCGGGCGTTGCCGAGGCGGCCGGGCATCTTCATGCCCTTGATGACTTTGCCCGGGTAGGCGCCCGCGCCAATGGCCCCGCCGTGCCTAAAGAACTCGTGGGTGCCGTGGGTCCGGCGTTTGATCGCGAAGCCGTGCCGCTTCACGACGCCGGCGGTGCCACGTCCCTTGGAGGTGCCGATCACGTCCACGCGTTGTCCCTCGCTGAAGACGTCCACGCCCACCTGCTGGCCCACCTCGAACTGCTCCGCCTCCTCGGCACTGACCCGGCTCTCCCGCAGCCAGCGCCGGGGCGCGACCCCGGCGGCTTCGAAGTGGCCGCGCTGCGGCTTCGAGGCGCGGTTGGGCCGCTTTTCCCCGTAGCCGAGCTGCAGCGCGCTGTAGCCGTCGCGCTCCTCGGTCTTTTTCTGCACCACCGTGTTCTCTCCGGCCTCGAGGACGGTGACGGGAATGCACTCGCCGTCCTGGCGGAACAGCTGTGTCATACCGATCTTCCGGCACATGAACTCGATGGCCACGGGGAACTCCGTCCAGGGGGATGTGGAGGGCTTCCGACCTCCCGCTGGAGCGCTGCGGGAAGGCGCCGCAATATAGGAGGGCCGCGGGGTACTGTCGACCCGGGGGGCCGCTGACGCTGGCTGCTCGGGCCGTCTCACCCACCCCCGGATCGCCAATACTCACGGGGACCCGATTGCCGCCCACCCACCGCCCAGGCCCGCTGCGCGTCGCCGCGCTCTGCACCTTCCAGTTCCCGGCCCCCCAGGGCTCCCAGGTCTATGCGGGTCAGCAGGCGGTGGCGCTGCGGCGAGCCGGCCTGGACGTCGAACTCTTCTGCTATGGACGCGGCGCGGGAGACCCACCCCCGACGCTGCCCCTGCAGCGGGCGCCCGCCTGGGCGACGCCGCGCTCCTATCGCGCGGGGCCGAAGCCCCGCAAGCCCGTGGCAGATCTCGCCCTGGCCTGGACACTGCTCCGCGCGCACCGGCGCCGGGCCTTCGACGTGCTGCTCGCCCACAACGCCGAGGCCACCCTGCTGGCGCTGGCGCTGCGCGCTCGCGCCGGCATCCCCTGCGTGTACGTCGCGCACACGCTGCTCGGCGTGGAGCTGCGCTGCTACGCGCCTGCCCGCCTGGGGGGCAGCGCGGATCGGCTGGGAGCCCAGATCGACCGACAGCTCGCGCGCCGCTCGGATGCCGTGCTGGCACTCAGCGAAGACGCGCGAAGTGCGCTGCGCCCCCATACCACCCGCCCCGTGGTGCAGATTCCACCAGGCCTCGACCTTCGCCCCGCACCCAGCCAAGACGCCGTGCGCGAGATGTGTCGACGCCACGGCCTCACACCCGGTGGCTTCGCGCTCTACGCGGGGAACCTGGATGCCTACCAGGATCTCGCGAGCCTCCAGCAGGCAGCCGCCCAACTCCGGGACCTGCCGCTGGTGGTGGCCACCCACGCCCCCCCGCGCAGGCTCGATCCGCTCCGGGTGCTGCGCGTTCCCGATGCCGAAAGCGCGCGCACGCTCAGTTTCGGGGCCGCCCTGGCCGTGGCCCCCCGGCGCCACGTGGGCGGCTTCCCGATCAAACTCCTCAACTACATGGAGGCCTCCCTGCCCATCGTGGCCCGCGCGGAACAAGGCCTAGGTCTGGTCCACGACCGCGATGCCTGGCTGGTCGCGCCACGCGCAGGCCCTGCGGAGTTCGCCCACGCGCTGCGGACGCTCTTCGCGGATCCGGAGCGGGCCGGGCGGCTGGGCCGGGCGGGCCGTGCGCACCTCGAGGGCCACCACCACTGGCCGGATCTCGCCGCGCGAACCGACGCGCTGCTGCGCGAGGTCTGCAGCGGCTAGTGGCGCCGCGCAACCAGCCCCTAAAGAGGGCGCTCGCGCACCAACAGGCCGGTGGTGGAGACCCGCACCTCGTAGTGCGCAGGGGCATCGCTGGCGATGAAGGTCGCGGAGCCGTATTCGGCGTCGAGCAGCGGAGCCAGCCACGCGTAGGCACGGCGCAGGGCAAAGACGTCCAGCAGTGGGGACTCGCCGAGCGCGTGGACGCTACGCGGCCGGCTGCGCTCGGCCCCGATGTCCGCATAGCGGCCGCCGATGCGGTCCAGCTCGTAGGCGGTGTGGAGCCCCAGCAGGTTCGCCCAGGTCTTCCACTTGAGGATGCGCGCGTCCACGTAGAGCTGGTCACCCGCCAGCTCGAACTCCCGCGACCGGCCCCCGGGCTCTTCGACCCGGGCGAGGAAGCGCTGCGGGCCCGTGGGCCGGACCTCGATGACAGCCACCACGACCTCCCGGCTGAGGGCCCGATAGCCCTGCAAGGAGAAGGAGAGCGACGCCAGCAAGCCCGCCGCACACAAGAGCAGCGCCGCCGACAGGCCCCGGAAGGCACCCGCCAGCGCCCGGCGCTCGCGCAGGGCAAGCAGGCCTCGCCCCAGCACCCAAAGCGCCAAAGCCCCCAATGCCAGCGCCAGGCCCACCACCCCCACCGCAGCAGCATACGAGCCGGCGGCAGCCGGGTAAACTGCACGCACAGTCGCCTATCCAGGCGGCGGGCCGCGCGGACGCGCAGCCCGTCCGGATTCCCGCGAGCCCCCGGACTCGCGTGCCTCGCGCCCCGACCCGGGGCGACGGGGTTTCCTGCGTGCGGAGCAACGTGAACGAGCAAGCAAGCGGCGTGAGCGAGCTGGCGGGCATCGCCCGGCGCATCGCCCAGCGCAGCGGTGCGGTGGAACTCTCGGGACTACGAGGGGCCAGTACCGCCGCAGCCACCGCGCAACTCGTGGAGGCCCAGGGCGACGCCCCCACGCTGCTGCTCGTGCCCACCGCCAAGCGCGCCGACCGCTGTATCGCGGACCTCAAGGCGTGCCTGGGCGAGGAGCCGGAGCACACCCGGCCCCGCCGTGCTGGGAACGAGGCGTCGGCAGATCCGGGCCGCGTTCTCCCCTTCCCTCGCTATGACACACCGCCCTATGAGCGCTTCTCCCCGCAGCCCTTCGTGGTCGCCCAGCGCATGGAGATCCTCTACCGCTGGCTGAGCAGCGAAGCGGGGCCCAACGCCGGAGCGGCGCCGATCGTGGTCGCTCCTTGGACCGCCCTGGTGCCCTTCGTACCCAGCCGGGAGCGCGTGCGAGCGCGTTCCACTCACCTGGAGGTGGGACAACGGGTAGATCGCGACGCGCTGGTCGAGACCCTGCTGTCGGCGGGCTACGCGCGCATGCCGGTGGTGGAGGAACGCGGCGAGTTGGCGGTGCGCGGCGGGATCCTCGACCTCCACCCGCCCCACCGCACGAGCCCCGTGCGCATCGAGCTGTGGGGCGACGAGGTGGAATCCATTCGCGAGTTCGACCCGGTCAGCCAGCGCTCCCAGCGACCCATCGCGCACGTGGCCGCACCGCCGCCCCGGGAACTCCTCGTCGACCGCGATCTGGTCATCGAACGCTCCGAGGTGATCCGCAGCCTGGCCGAAAGCCAGCAGATCCCCGCGCGCAACGTGGACGCCCTGCTCGACGAACTACTGCGCGGCCAGTTGCCACCGGGTGTGGAGGCCATCGCACCCTTGCTGATGCGCGACAGCGCGAGCGTGCTCGATTTCCTGCCCCGGGACACGCTGGTGGTGATCGACGATCTCGAGGCGGGGCGCGCTCGCCTGGCCCGCTACGCGGAGGAAGCAGCGACCAACTACGAGTTGGCCCGGGCCAGCGGACGCCTGGTGCTGCCGCCTGCCGAACTGGGCCTCGACCCGGAAGCCCTGCACGGCGCCATCGCAGCGCGCCATCCCGTGCACCTCGAGCGCCACCCGCGGCCGGAGTTCGAGCGCTTGCCCCCCGACCACCGCTTCGAGATCGAGAGTCGGGACCACGACGCGCTGCGCGGGGAACTCGAGAGAAGCCGCCGGGAGGATCGCCCGCTCGCGCCACTGGTCCGACGGCTCGAGGGCTGGAGGGACGACGGCCGGCGCTGCGTGTTGAGCGTCTCTGCGAGTTCCCAGGCACAACGCCTGCGTGAGCTGCTCGCGGACTACGGGATCGACGCGCGGCGCGGCACCCCGGGGCGGCCCTACTGGCGCTGGTCGGCGCCCGGGCGCGTGGAGATCCGCCGATCGTCGCTCGGCGAGGGCTTCGATCTCCCCATGGAAGGCCTGGTGGTGGTTGGCGAGGACGCGATCTTCGGCCCTCGCGAGAAGCAGCGGCGGCGAACGCGCTGGCCGGAGGGCGCCGCAGTGGAGTCCCTGGGTCAGCTCTCGGCTGGCGATTTTCTGGTGCACGCGGACCACGGGATCGGGATCTACCGCGGCCTGGTGGAGTTGGAGACCCAAGGCATCTCCGGCGAGTTCCTCTCCATCGAGTACGCGGAGGTGACCCGCCTCTTCCTGCCCGTGCACCGCTTGAACCTCGTGCAGCGCTACGCGGGCTCCGACGGCCACGTACCACGCATCGACACGCTGGGCGGCAGCAGCTGGGAGAAGGCCAAGCGCCGCGTCCAGCGCGCGCTGCGCGACATGGCGGCATCGCTGCTGTCCGTGCATGCAGCCCGGGAACTCGCCGAGGGTTTCCGCTTCTCGCCGCGCGACCGCCTGCTCGAGGGCTTCGAGGCCACCTTTCCCTTCGAGGAGACCTCGGACCAGCGCGCGGCCATCGAGGACACCCTGGCCGACATGCAGCACGGCAAGCCCATGGACCGCATCGTGTGTGGGGACGTGGGTTACGGGAAAACCGAGGTGGCATTGCGCGCCGCCTTCCGCGCAGCCCTGGACGGCAAGCAGGTCGCGGTGCTGGTCCCCACCACCGTGCTCTGCACCCAGCACGAGGAGACCTTCCGACAGCGCTTCGAGGGCTACCCGGTACACATCGAGTCGCTGTCCCGCTTCCGCGGCCCCGCGCAGTCCCGCCAGACCCTCGCGGGCCTCGCTGACGGCAGCATCGACGTGGTGATCGGAACGCACCGGCTGCTGCAGCAGAACGTCCGCTTCCGCGACCTGGGCCTGTTGGTCGTCGACGAGGAGCACCGCTTCGGCGTCCGACACAAGGAGAGGATCAAGCGGCTGAAGAAGACCGTGGACGTGCTGACCCTCACCGCCACTCCCATCCCGAGGACCCTGCAGCTCGCCTTCACGGGCATGCGGGATCTCTCGGTCATCGAGACCCCCCCCGCGGACCGCATCGCGATTCGCACGCAGGTGTGTCGATTCTCCGAGGAGATCACGCGGGAGGCGATCCTGCGCGAGATGCGTCGCGGAGGACAGATCTTCTTCGTCCACAACCGCGTGCAGAGCATCGCCTCCATGGCCGAGACGCTGGGACGCATCGTGCCCGAGGCGACGGTGATCGTCGCACACGGCCAGCTCCCCGAGCGCGAACTGGAGTCCCGGATGCTGGCCTTCATGCGCGGCGAAGCCCACGTGCTGCTCTGCACTACCATCATCGAATCCGGCCTGGACATCCCGAACGCCAATACCATCCTGATCAACCGCGCGGAGAGCCTGGGACTCGCCCAGCTCTACCAACTGCGGGGTCGCGTGGGGCGCAGCAGCCAGCGCGCCTACGCGTACTTGATGGTGGGCAATCCCGAGCAGCTCTCCCCCGACGCCCGCAAGCGCATGGACGCCATCCAAGACCTGAGCGAGCTGGGCAGTGGCTTCCGACTCGCCAACATGGATCTCGAGATCCGCGGTGCCGGCGACCTGCTGGGAAGCGAGCAGTCGGGCCACCTGGCCGCGGTGGGTTACGAGACCTACATGGAGATGCTGGAGAAGACCATCGACGAGTTGCGCGGGATCGTCCACGAAAAGGAGGTGGACCCCGAAATCCGCCTGCCGGTGACCGCTCGGCTGCCCGAAGACTACGTGGACGACGTGAACGCGCGGCTGGTGCTCTACAAGCGGCTCGCCTCCTGTCGTGAGCCCGCGGAGATCGAGCAGATCGCGGAGGAAATCCTGGACCGCTTCGGGCCGCTTCCCGAAGCCGCGACGAATCTGCTGGAGGTGATCCAGCTCAAGGTACGCGCACGACGCTTGGGAGTGGCCTCGGTGGATCTCGCCGACGGCGAGTTGGTGCTGACCGCGGCACCGAGCAGCCGGGTGGACCCGGAGCGGCTGCTCTCCTTGCTCTCCCAGGCAGGCAGCGGCTTGCGGGTGGCGCCGGGCCACAAGATCTTCGCGACGCTCCCCGGGCAGGAAGCCGGCCAGCTCTTCGACGCGGCCCGCCGCCTCTTCGCGAACCTCGAGGCGAAGTGAGGCCTCGACGGCTGCGCGACACGTCCAGGGCTACCATCCTCTCCCCGTGCCCGCGTGGACGGCACGGCGACCCGCCGAGGAGAACCCGCTTGATCGATCTCGCCCGCTTCGCTGCCCGGCCGCTCTTCACATTGGCGCTGCTGCTGGCGGCAGCAGCCGCCCCGGCGCAGGAAGAGGAGATGGTGGACGGCATCGCGGCCCAGGTGGGCAGCCGCGTCGTGTTGGTCTCCGAAGTCATGCAGAGCGTCTCCCCCCAGGAGATCGCCTTGCGCGAGATGGGGGCCCCCGAGCAACGCATCGCCGCACTGCGCGCCGACGGTCTCGAGCGCATGATCGAAGCCCGCCTGATCGACGAGATGGTGAAGCGCACCGAGCTCTACGCCAGCGAGGAGGAAGTCGACGCGGCGATCGAGGGCATCGCGGCGGAGAACGGGATCACCACCGAGCAGCTCTACGCCAGCGTCGGCTTCCACGGCATCTCCAAGCAGGCCTACCGGAAGCAGATCAAGAGCGACTTCGAGCAGCGCAACGTGATCAACGCCGTCGTGGGCTCCCAGGTCAGCGTCGAAGAGGCCGAAGTGCGCGCCCTCTTCGAGGAGCGCTTCGCGGACCAACCCCAGAGCGGCGACGCGGTGCACGTCCGCCAACTGCTCATCACCTACGAGGGGCAGGAATCCCGCAGCCCCGAGGAGGTCTGCGCGACCGTGCAGACGGCGCGGGATCGGATCCGCGGCGGCGAGAACTTCACGACTGTTGCCGCGGAACTCTCCGACGTCGCGGCCATGGAGGGCGGCGACCTCGGCTGGATCCACATGGAATCCGTGGCCGCCTGGATGGGCGACGCCCTGGGTCCCATGCAGTCCGGGGAGCTCAGCGAAGTGCTGCGCCTCCCCTTCGGCTGCTCGATCCTCGAGTTGGTGGAACGGCGCGCGGTCGAGCCCATCCGCTTCGAACAGGCCGAGCGCCGCCTGCAGCAAGAGCTGTGGGAGCAGAAGATGGCCAGCGCCTACCGGGATTGGATCGAGACCCTGCGCGCCCAGACCTACATCGAGCGCCGGGGATACTTCGCGAACGCCGTGCGACTCGGCTTGCCGGGAGAATCCGCGGGAGCCACCTCGCCAGCACGCCAGCCGTGAGCGCGCCGCGCGATCCCACCGCCCAAGCCATCGAGATTCGCGGCGCCCGCGTCCACAACCTGGCGGACGTGGATCTGAGCATTCCCCGCGACCAGCTGGTGGTGATCACCGGCCTCTCCGGCTCCGGGAAGTCCTCGTTGGCCTTCGACACGCTCTACGCGGAGGGACAGCGCCGCTACGTGGAGTCGCTCTCCGCCTACGCGCGGCAGTTCCTGGCACGGCTCGCCAAGCCCGACGTGGACACGATCGAAGGTCTCTCTCCCGCCATTGCGATCGAGCAGAAGAGTGCCGGCCGCAACCCCCGCTCCACCCTGGGAACCATCACCGAGATCGCCGATTACCTGAGACTGCTCTTCGCACGCCTGGGCGCTCCCCACTGCTGGCAGTGCGGGAAGGCCATCGAGAGCCATACCGTCCAGCAGATGACCGATCGCGTGCTCGCGCTGCCAGAGGGCACGCGCCTGCAGCTGCTGGCGCCCGCCGTGCGCGATCGCGAGGGAGATTTCCGTGCGGAACTGGAAGCGTTTCGCCGCCAGGGTTTCGTGCGCGCACGCATCGATGGGGAGCCGGTCGACCTCGCCGAGGAGATCCGCCTCTCGAAGTCCGCCCGGCATCACATCGAGGTCGTGGTGGACCGCGTCGTGGTGGCCGCGGGGATTCGGGGTCGCGTCGCGGAGTCCATCGAGACCACCCTGCAGCTGGCAGACGGCCTGCTGAAGGTGGACGTGGGGCCGGGAGAGGTGGAGTGGTTGCTCTCGGAGCGCAATACCTGCCTCGACTGCGGGCTCTCCCTCCCTGAACTCGCCCCCCGTCTCTTCTCCTTCAACACCCCCCAAGGTGCCTGTCCGGCCTGCGACGGCCTGGGCCACCGGGAGGTCTTCGACCCGGCGCGGATCGTGCCGGACCCCGGGCGATCCCTGGCCGAGGGGGCCATCGCGCCCTGGTCGGGTCCGCGCAGTACCCGCTACTACAGCGCGCTACTCGATTCCCTGGTCGCCCACTTCGATCTCGACGCCCAGAAGCCCTGGCGCGCCCTCCCCGCCAAGGCCCGCAAGGCCCTCCTCGAGGGCTCGGGGCGCCAGCGCGTCCGCTTCGCGCCGCCCGGCAGCGAGGCCGACGAGCCCTACCAGCGCCGCTGGGACGGCGTGCTGGGAGAACTCCAACGCCGCTTCGAGGAGGCGGGGGATGCGGAGAAGGAGAGCCTCCGAGCCTTCCGCAGCGCCCGCCCCTGCCCGGACTGCGCGGGGAGCCGGCTGCGCGCGGAGGCCCGGGCGGTGCGCGTGGGCGGCCAGTCCATCGACGCCATCTCGCGCCTTTCCGCGAGCGAGGCCCTGGCCTTCTTCGAGACGCTCGCACTCGGCGAAACCGAGACCGCAGTGGCGCGGCCCATCCAGGCGGAAATCTGCCGACGACTTCGCTTCCTCGTGGAAGTGGGGGTGGGTTACCTGGGGCTCGACCGGGCCAGTCCCACGCTCTCGGGCGGCGAGGCCCAGCGCATCCGCTTGGCCACCCAGGTCGGCGCGGGCCTGGTGGGCGTCCTCTACATCCTCGACGAGCCCTCCATCGGCCTCCACTCACGGGACAACCAGCGCTTGCTGGACAGCCTGCTGAGACTGCGCGATCAGGGCAACTCCCTGGTGGTGGTGGAACACGACGCCAGCATGATCCGCGCCGCCGATCACGTGATCGACATGGGGCCGGGCGCCGGCATCCACGGCGGCCGGGTGGTGGCGACCGGCAGCCCTGCCGACATCCAGGCCGACCCGGACTCGCTGACCGGCGCCTACCTCTCGGGGCGCCGCCGCATCCCCCGGCCGCCGAGGCGGCGCCCGCCGGGCGCGCGCAGCATCGTGGTGACCGGCTGCTCGGAGAACAACCTGAAGGACGTCACGCTGTGCGTTCCGCTGGGGCTGTTCACGGTGGTGACGGGGGTATCGGGATCCGGCAAGTCCTCGCTCGTCACGGACACCCTCTACCGCATCCTGGCCGCGCGCCTCCACAAGGCCACGGCCACACCCGGACAGCACCAGCGCGTCCGCGGACTCGAGGAGCTCGACAAGGTCACCGGCATCGACCAGGCGCCGATCGGCCGCACGCCGCGCAGCAATCCCGCCACCTACACGGGGATCCTCGACGGCGTTCGAACCCTGTTCAGCCAGGTCCCCGAGGCGCGCGTGCGTGGCTATACGGCCGGTCGCTTCTCCGCAAACGTCAAGGGAGGTCGCTGCGAATCCTGCCAGGGGGAAGGCACGCTGCGTGTCGAGATGCACTTCCTGCCCGATGTCTTCGTCACCTGCGAGGTCTGCCGCGGGCGCCGCTACAATCGCGAAACCCTCGAGATCCTCTACAAGGGCCGCAGCATCGCCGACGTGCTGGAGATGACGGTGGAAGAGGCACTGGGCTTTCTCTCGAAGGTGGACAGCCTGAAGCGCCCCCTGCAGACACTCCACGACGTGGGCCTCGACTACATCCGCCTCGGGCAACCCGCCACTACCCTCTCCGGTGGCGAAGCCCAGCGCGTCAAACTGGCCCGCGAGCTTTCCCGCCGCAGCACCACCCGCACCCTCTACCTGCTCGACGAGCCCACCACGGGGTTGCACTTCGCGGACGTCGAACGCCTGCTCGCGCTGCTCGACCGACTGGTAGAAGCGGGCAACAGCGTGGTGGTCATCGAGCACGATCTCGACGTCATCCAAGCCGCGGACCACGTCATCGACCTCGGCCCGGAGGGCGGCGCCGAGGGGGGGCGGATCGTGGTGGAAGGAACCCCGGAACAGATCGCCGAGTGCCCGGTGAGTCACACCGGACGGGCCCTGGCCGAGTTTTTTCGCGCCAGAGACGCGCAGTCTTGAGAACGGGAAAGGGAGTGCGAGGATGACGGGGAGCGACGACGCGGCGATCCTGCAGACACTGCTCGCCGAGCGGGACATCCGCAACGTGGTGCTCCGCTACTGCCGGGGCGTGGACCGCCTGGACGAGGAACTCGTGCGCTCCTGCTACCACCCGGGTGCCCACGACGAGCACGGCAGCTTTTCGGGGGACGTGGAGGCCTACATCGACTGGAGTTTCCGCCTGCTGCGCGGCTACGACGCCACCATGCACTTCATCGGCAACCAGCTCGTGGAGGTGCAGGGGGACGTCGCGCGCGCGGAGTCCTACGGGGTCGCCTACCACCGCAAGCACGGCGGCGAGGCGCGCCAGAATCTCACCACCGGCTTTCGCTTCGTGGACCGCTTCGAACGCCGCGATGGGGAGTGGCGGATCGCTCGGCGCGTGGCCACCACCGAGTGGGTGCGCGCGGAGCGCCCCGAGGACCAATGGCCGGTTCCCGATCACCTGCGCGCTGGCAGCCGCGACCGCAGCGACCCCGTCTACGAGACCCAGGACTGAGCGGACGCGCCCACGCGGGCCCCACGCCGCGCACGCCTCAGGGGCGCACCACGTAGAAGGCGTTCACCGGGTGGTCGAGTTCGAGCCGCTCGAAGGACGCGAAGCCCGCCTCGGCGGCCAGCTGCCGGGCCAGCTGTTCGTGGAGACCGAGCGTGCCCAGCCCCAATCCCCCGGGCTCGGAGAGCGCCGACGACAGACAGGTGAGCACCGAGGTGCCGTACATGAGCGCCGCCATCGGGTTGCGCTCCACGTTGGCCTCGTAACCGTCGTGGGCCTTGATGTCGCTGATCAGCCAGACGCCGTCCTCGGCGAGCGCGCCGCGAATCGCCTGGATGACGCTCACGGGGTCCGGCATGTCGTGCAGGCAGTCGAAGCTGGTCACGAAGCCGAAGCGCCCGTCCTCGGGGAGGGGCTCCTGGCGGACATCGTGGAAATGGACGTTCTCGAGGCCTGCCGCGCTTGCGTTGGCGCGGGCGCGATCGAGCGCGTGCTGGGAGGTCTCGTAACCGTGGTACTCGCTGGCGGGAAAGGCCTTCGCGATTTCCACCAGCGCGACCCCGCCCCCGCAGCCCACGTCCGCTACGCGAATGCCCCGGCCGAGGGCTTCCACCACCCCTTCGACCCGAGGCAAGGCCACCGGAACCAGCAGCGAGCGAAACCAGGCCCCGAAGCCGCGCTCGACGCCGCGCGCGCCCTCCGCGCCCAGCGCGTCGTAGTCGAGACCGATACCAGTGCGGAAGGCCTCGGGGAGTTCTTCGAGCACGCCCATGGTCTGGGGCAGGGAGGAGAACCAACCAGCGCCGAAGGCGGGGTGATCCTCGTTGGCGAGCACCGCCTCGGCCTCCGGGGACAGCGCGAAGCGCTCCTCGCCGCGGTGCTCGAGCACCCCCGCCGCGCCCTGCTGATGGAGCCACTCGCGCAGCCAGCGCTCCGAGAGCCCGGTCTGCTGCGCCAGCGCCTCGCTGCTCACGGCTTCCCCACCGGCCAGGGCCTGGTAGAGACCCAGGCGGTCTCCCAGGCAAATCATCGCCGAGGTCATGGCGCCCTGCAGGCTGTGGAAGACGCTGCCCGCAAACTCCTGGAGTCGCTCGGGGTCGGGCGTGCGCGGCATGCGCCCAGGCTGCCATCCGCGACCCGGGCGCGTCAAGTCACGGCGGCGCGCAGTACGGCCAGCTGCTGCCACAACTCGGCGTGGACTTCCCGCTGCGAGCGGCTGGCGTCGACGCGCTGGAAGTAGGGTCGCTCGATGGCGCGGAAGATCTCCGCCACCTCTTCGAGGTAGTCGGCGCGTTCGAAGGCCGGCTCCGCGACCCCGCCCCGGGCGCGCACCCGCGCCAGGCCCAGCTCCACCGGTACCTCCAGGTAGAGGGCCAGGTCGGGCGCTGGGAAACGCGCTTCGCTCTGGGAGAGCAGTTCCCGCCAGTCGAGGCCACGAGCCCCCTGGTAGGCGACGGTGGAGAGGAAGTACCGGTCCGTGATCACCAACCGCCCCTCGGCGAGGGCGGGTGCGATGCTCTGCGCTACGTGCTCCGCGCGATCCTCTACGAACCAGCGGAGTTCATCCGCAACGGGGGCCTGTTGCCCGCTTCGCGCCATCGCGCGAATGCGACGGCCATGCGCTCCATCGGTGGGCTCGCGGGTGAGGAGCGGCGCGAGACCCTCCGCGCGCAAGGCCTCTCCGAGCCCCACCAGCTGCGTGCTCTTCCCACAGCCGTCCAGGCCCTCGAGGGCCACGAGTAGCCCGCGTTTCACGGCGCAACCGTGGCGTTGCGTTCACAAGGGTCCGGCCGCCACGCCGGGCAGGCGGGGAACCGGCTTGTGGAACGGGGGCTTGCGGCGACCCGCCCTACGCGCGCTTGGTGGCACACCACTTGCTCGTCTAGCCGGCGTGCCGCATGGCACGCCCGCTCCACCCCTCAAAGGGACCGGGGGAAGGGCGGGTGCCGGGGCGCCGGGCGGGGGCAGGGTTTCGACGCGGGAATTTCAACGGGGTGAGACCCGCGCCGAGGCTCCCGCCCGGCGTCTCATCGGCAGTCGCCCCGCTCTCAGCCGATGTTCCCGTAGAGCAGGAAGGCGATCAGCAGGCCGTAGATCGCGATGGACTCGATGAGCACCATGCCCAGGATGAAGTTGGTGAACATGGCGCCGGCCGCTCCGGGGTTGCGGGCGATGCCCGCGGTGGTGTTGCCCGCAGTGAGGCCCTGGCCGATCCCGCAGCCCAGGCCCGCCAGACCTACCGCCAGGCCCGCGCCGATCGCGTAGCCCCAGGCGTGCTCTCCGCCGGCGTCGGCGGCCAGTGCCGCCACGGGGAACAGGATGAAGAACAGGCTCCAGGAGCTCAAGGTTGCAAGTCTGCGCATGGGTCGATCTCTCCTCGATGGTTTGGAATCCGTCTGGAATCCGTTTGCAATGACTAGGCGCCCGCGAGCTAGTGGGGATCGTCGAGCGCCAACCCGATGTAGATCATGGTAAGCAGGGCGAAGACGAAAGCCTGCAGGAAGGAAATCACCAAGCCCAGCCCCATGAAGATCGCCGGCACCCCGATCGGCGCCAAACTGAGCCACACCACGATCACGGTGTGGTCCGCGTACATGTTGGCGAGCAGGCGAACCGTCAGGGTCAGCATGCGCGCGAAGTCCAGCGGGATCTCCAGCACGATGAAGATCGGGGCCAAGAGCCGCATGTGCACCACGCGGCCGCCGATCTCGGCGTCGAAGAAGCTCGGCCCCAGGAACTTGACGAGGTAGCGGCTCCGGTGCTTGGTGATCCCGATCCAGGTATAGAGCCCCCAGGCGATGATCGCCCAGGCCGCCGTGGTGTTGACGTCGCTGGTCGCCCCGTCCAAGGTGGGCAGCAGCCCCAGCAGGTTGGAGATCAGGATGAAGAAGAACATCGTCCCGATGATCGGGAAGTAGCGCCGCCACTCCGGGCCCGTGCGCTCCTCCGCCATGCCGGCCAGCCACTCGACCAGCACCTCCATCACGTTCCGGACCGTCAAGCCCTCGTCGGGGAGGATCCCGCCGCCACTGGCTGACACGCTGCGCCGCACCAGCACGCCGAGCCCGAGCAGGATCAGCGCCGCCACCAGGGCGGCCTGCAGGACCCAATGGACCGCGATGTACTCCTCGAGTCCGCGGAAGATCATGTGTCGTCGACCTCGTCCCGCTCGCGCGCGAGCCAGGGATCCCACGTCTCCCAGGCCGGGTCATCCGGCGCGAGGGCGGGCGCCTCCGGGTCGACGGGCGGCCGCGTGCGCCAGGCGTGCCATAGCACCGCGGGCATCACCAGGGACAGACCCAGCAGCAGACCCAAGGGGTGCACGCCGGCTCGCAGCAACGCCGCGATGCCGACTGTGAGCAGCACCATGCGCAGGCCGTAGACGCCCACCCAGCTGCTGCCGCCCAGCGCGCCGCCATCGAAGAGACTCTGCGCCGAGCGTCGCAGGCCGTGGAAGTTGACGGCTTCCAGCACTGCACCACCCGCGACCCCCCAGCTAAACGCGGGGGAGGCGACCACCAGCGAGACCACTACGGCGCCCGCGGAAAACTTCAGGTTCATTCGTTCGATGGGGTCCATGGGAGCGGTCCGATTCTCATGACTGGCCGTCGGATTCCCCGTCCCCGGGGTCGTGGAGATTCCTGCCGAGCCTCACCAGGCGTAGCACGAAGGAGCCGAAACCGATTCCCACACCGATCATCAGGTAGCGTGGCTCCGTGTCGTAGTGGCGATCCGCCAGGAATCCGATCCCCGCTGCGACGAGGACCGCAAAGACCGCCTCGAAGGCCCCCTGGTAGGCACGGGCCTGGGTCCGAGACGAGCGATTCCGATCCGCCGATCGCTCACGGGTTTCCCCCTGCTGATCGGCCCCGTCCCTCATCTCGAAACCCCGCCGTACAAGACGAACGGTACTGCCCGGCGCGCGGACACCCTCGAGTGCGAAGGCCCGGGTCCCACGGGCCCGGATCGGAGAACGGCGCCGAGCCTAGCCAAGGCGGGGAACGACCTCAACGCGCGCGAGCGATGCTCGCGAGCGTCGCTCGGGTGGCCGCCAAGGTGGCTCGCAGGTCGGCGGGGCGGTGTGCGAGGGAAACGAAGCCGGCTTCGAAGGGGGAGGGTGCCAGGTATACGCCGCGCTTCAGCATGCCCCGGAAGAAGCGCTGGAAGCACGCAGCGTCGGCCTGGCGGGCCTGCTCGAAGTCGTGCACCGGTCCCGCGTGGAAGAAGAAACCGAACATGCCCCCCAGGCTCTGGGAACACAGCGGGATCTCCACCTCTGCGGCGGCCTCGCGCAGACCCGTGGCCAGCTGATCGGCCAGCGCCCCCAGCTTCTCGTAGCTGCCGGGCCGAGCGAGTTCCCGCAGGGTCTCGGCCCCCGCGGCCATCGCCAGCGGGTTGCCGGAGAGCGTGCCGGCCTGGTAGACGGGCCCTTCCGGCGCCATCTGCTCCATCAGTTCCCGGCGCCCCCCGTAGGCGGCCGCGGGCAGTCCGCCCCCTACCACCTTGCCGAGGCAGGTGAGGTCGGGCTTCACGTCGAAGAGCCGCTGCGCGCCCCCCCAGGCCACCCGGAAGCCCGTCATCACCTCGTCGAAAATCAGCAGCGCGCCGTAGCGGTCGCAGAGCTCGCGCAGGCCCGGCAGGAAGCCGGGCTCCGGGGCCACCATGCCCATGTTGCCGGCGACCGGTTCTACGATCACGCAGGCGATCTCGTCCCTCCAGCGTTCGAAGGCGCCTTGCACCGCGTCGAGCGCATTGAAGGGAGCCTGGACGGTGAGCTCCGTGAAAGCCTGCGGCACCCCGGGAGAGCCCGGAATGCCGAGGGTCGCCACACCGCTGCCAGCTCCCACCAGTAGCGAGTCCGCGTGTCCGTGGTAGCAGCCCTCGAACTTCAGGATGCGTGATCGCCCGGTGACGGCCCGGGCCAGGCGCAAGGCGCTCATGGTGGCTTCGGTGCCCGAACTCACCATGCGCACCTGCTCCACGCTGGGCAGCGCCCCGCAGATCAGCTCAGCGAGGTGTGTTTCGGACTCCGTGGGAGCCCCGAAGCTGGTTCCGCGTTTCAGGGCGGCCCGCAGCGCTCGCAGCACCGGGGGCGCTGCGTGCCCCAGGATCATGGGTCCCCAGGAACCCACGTAGTCGATGTACTCGTTGCCGTCGGCGTCGAAGATACGGGCGCCGCGCGCGTGATCCACGAAGCGAGGCACGCCCCCCACGGAGCCGAAGGCGCGTACCGGGCTGTTGACTCCGCCGGGGATGACACGGCGCGCGCGCCGGAAGAGCTGTCTCGAGCGGCGGGTGGCCACGGCCTCAGCTCGTGCCGCTACCGTCTTCGGGTGTGGCCACGTCGGCTTCGGCCAGGCGCGCCATGGAGGCCAACTTCTCGCCAGCCGCGAGATTCATGATGCGCACGCCCTGGGTGGCGCGCCCCATCGTGGAGATGCCCGAAACCCGCGCGCGCAACACCTTGCCGGAGTTGGTGATCAACATGACTTCGTCGTCGTTGACGACCTGGGTGACGCTGACCACCGGCCCGTTCCGCACGCTGGTGCGGATGGTGATGATCCCCTGCCCACCGCGGCGCTGCACCCGGTAGTCGTCCAGCGGCGTACGCTTCCCGTAACCGTTTTCGGTGACGGTTAGCACGGTGGCGGCAGGAGAGAGGATCTCCATCCCCACCACATGGTCCGATGCGCGTAGCGTCATGCCGCGCACACCCGCCGCAGCACGGCCCATTGCGCGCACCTGCTCCTCCTTAAAACGGATGGACTTTCCGTCGCGCGACGCGATCAACACCTCCTGGCGGCCATTGGTCCGGCTCGCGGCGATCAACTCGTCGCTCGGATCGAGCTTGATGGCGATAATGCCGCCGCGACGCGGGTTCGCGTAGGCATCGAGGCTGGTCTTCTTCACCACACCGTTGCGGGTGCAGAGAAGCACGTGGTCATCCGCGACCTCCTCGAAACTGCGCACCGGCAGCGTCGCGCGCACGCGTTCCCCTTCCGCCAGGGAGAGCACGTTGGCGAGCGAGCGCCCGCGCGCGGCGCGGCCAAGCTGGGGGAGTTCGTGGACCTTGAGCCAGTGTGCGCGGCCGCGGGTCGTGAAGAAGAGGATGTAGGCGTGGGTGGAGGCCACGAAGAGACGCTCCACGAAATCCTCTTCGCGAGCCGCCATACCCTTGACGCCCTTGCCTCCGCGGCGCTGGGCGCGGTACTGGGTGAGGGGATTCCGCTTGATGTATCCGAAGTGCGACACGGTCACGACCATGTCTTCCTCGACGATCAGGTCCTCGGTGGTGAGGCCCTCCACCGCGCTACCCAGCTCGGTGCG
Organism: Myxococcales bacterium; assembly: GCA_013215615.1. GTDB lineage: Bacteria > Myxococcota_A > UBA9160 > UBA9160 > SMWR01 > JABSQX01. The sequence continues at coordinate 26,852 of JABSQX010000013.1, forward strand.
TCGCTCGTCCCCGAAGCGCTCGGCGATGTCCTCGAGTTCGCCGGCGACGATTTCCAGGATCCGCGAGTCACTGGCGAGCAACCCCTCGAGATCCGCGATGCTGGCCCGCAACTCCTCGAGCTCGTCCATCACCCGCTGCCGCTCAAGCGCCGTCAGTGAGCGCAGGCGCATCTCGAGGATCGCATTAGCCTGGCGGAGCGAGAATTCGAAGCGCTCGATGAGCCGCGACCGCGCGCCGGCCGTGTCGTCGGCGCCGCGAATGATGGCGATCACCTCGTCGAGGTATTCGAGGGCAGTCGCGAAGCCCTCCAGCAGGTGGGCGCGGGTTCTTGCCTGGGCGAGGTCGTAGGTGGTGCGACGCACCACCACCTCGCGCCGGAAGTCGAGAAAATGCCGCAATGCGCGCTTGAGGGAGAGGGTCTCCGGGCGCCTGTTGACCAGGGCCAGCATGTTGACCCCGAAGGTGGACTGCATGGGCGTCTGCTTGTAGAGCTGGTTGAGAACCACCTCCCCGGGTGCGTCGCGGCGGAGTTCCACCACGATGCGCATGCCCTGGTAGTTCGACTCGTCGCGCAGGTCGGTGACGCCGTCGATCTTCCCCTCCCTCACCAGCTCCGCGATGCGCTCGAGCATCGAGGCCTTGTTGACCATGAAGGGAATCTCGGTGACGACGATGCGGGGGCCGCGCCGGCTCTCCTCGAACTCCGCCCGGGCGCGCAGCGTGAGCAGGCCGCGGCCGGTCGCATAGGCGCTGCGGATGCCCTCGCGTCCGCAAATGGTGGCGCCGGTAGGGAAATCCGGACCCGGCATCAACTCCAGGAGATCGTCCAACGTGCAGTCCGGATTCCGCAACTCGTGTACCAGCGCCGCAACCAGCTCTCGCAGATTGTGGGGCGGGACGTTGGTCGCCATCCCCACCGCGATTCCCGAGGAACCGTTGGCGAGCAGGTTGGGGAGGCGCGAGGGAAGGACCACCGGCTCCATCATGCCGCCGTCGAAATTCGGCACGAAGTCCACGGTCTCACGGTCGATGTCCCGAAGCACTTCCTCTGCCAAGGGATCGAGCCGGGCCTCGGTGTAGCGGTAGGCGGCCGCGGAATCCCCATCGATGGAGCCGAAGTTCCCCTGTCCGTCCACCAGCGGGTAGCGGAGGGAGAAATCCTGGGTCATCCGTACCATCGCGTCGTAGACCGCTGAATCGCCGTGGGGGTGGTAGTGCTTGAGGACCTCTCCCACCACACCGACCGACTTCGAGTAGCCGCGGCTGGAGAGCAGGCCTTCCTGATTCATCGCGTAGAGGATGCGCCGGTGGACGGGCTTGAGACCGTCGCGCACGTCCGGCAACGCGCGGCTGATGATCACCGACATCGAGTAGTCGAGGAAGGAGCGCCGGACCTCGTCCTCGATGTTCACCGAAGGGGCGGCCGGCAGGTCCCCCTCGCCACCCGTCGCGGCCGGGACCCCGTCTTCGGGTGTGTCTACCACCTCGTCCTCGTGGCTTCATGAGATCGTCGGACGTGTCGGATGCAGTCCTGCAAGCTCGACTTCGAATGCAACACGCCCCTAGATATCCAGGTTCTGGACATTCAGGGCGTTTTCTTCGATGAACTGGCGCCGCGGCTCCACCTCGTCTCCCATCAGGGTGACGAAGGCGTTGTCGGCCTCCACGTCATCTGGCGCATGGACCTGCAGCAGCGTACGGCCTCCGGGCTCCATGGTGGTGTCCGCCAGTTGGTCGGGGTTCATCTCGCCGAGTCCCTTGTAGCGTTGGATCGAGAGGCCCTTCTGCCCCAAGGCGAGCAGCTGTTCGAGCAGCGCTACCGGATCTGCGCAGGCTTCGGCTGCCGTTTCCCCCCGCTGCATGGAGAAGGGGGCCTCGCCGACCGCGCGCATGGTGGCCACGGCCTCTCGGAGACGCTGGCAGTCAGGGGAGCGCAAGAAGGCGGTGTCGAGGGGCGTTCGGAGCAATACACCCGCGCGCCGGGTCTCCGCGACCAAGCGGTGGCAACCGTGCTCCGGATCGGGCTCGGTCACCCAGCTGAGCGTTTCGCCCTCCCCATCTTGTCCCTCGAGGCGCCCCGACAGGGTGGGGGCGATCTCTTCCAGCAAGCGCGTCGGATCCCCGAGATCCTCCTCGGAGGGCAAGCCAGCCCAGACCGCCGCGTCGATGATCCGGGTATCCAGCCGCCGCTGGGCGATACGCTCGAGCAGGCGCCGATACAAACTGGCTGCCCCCAACAGCTCGCGCAGCCGCTCCTCCTCGATGGGCGCGGTCCCACCAGCCGCCGCCACCTCGGTACCCGCGAGGGCCAGATCGAGCAGGTGCTCTTCGAGCACGCGCTCGTCCTTGATATAGCGCTCGCCCTTGCCCTTCTTGACCTTGTAGAGCGGCGGTTGCGCGATGTAGAGATAGCCCTGTTCGATCAGATCACGCATGTGGCGGTAGAAGAAGGTAAGCAGCAGCGTCCGGATGTGGCTGCCGTCCACATCGGCGTCGGTCATGATGATGACCTTGTGGTAACGCGCCTTGCTGACGTCGAACTCCGGGCCGATCCCGCAGCCGATGGCTGTGATGAGGGCTTGGATCTCCACGCTGGAAAGCATGCGATCCAGACGCGCACGTTCGACGTTGAGGATCTTGCCTCGAATCGGCAGGATCGCCTGAGTCTCGCGTGACCGACCCTGTTTCGCCGTGCCGCCCGCCGAATCCCCCTCGACGATGAAGAGTTCCGCCTTCGCGGGATCCCGCTCCTGACAGTCCGCGAGCTTCCCGGGCAGGCTGTGATCCGAGAGGGCCCCCTTGCGGCGGGCGAGATCGCGCGCCTTGCGTGCCGCGGCCCGGGCGCGCGCCGCATCGCGCACCTTCGAGATGATCTGCTTGGCGGTGGCGGGGTTCTCCTGGAGGTGATCCGAGAGTTGATCGTAGAGCAGCGCCTCTACGAGACCGCGCACCTCGCTCGTGCCCAGCTTGGTCTTTGTCTGGCCCTCGAACTCGGGCTGCGAGAGCTTCACCGAGATCACCGCGGTGAGCCCCTCCCGGGTATCGTCACCGGAGAGGGCCTCAGCGCTGTCCTTGTTGTTCTTCGCCTGCAACACGACGTAGCGGTTCAGGGTGCGGGTCAGCGCGGTGCGGAAACCCACCAGGTGCGCGCCCCCCTCGACCGTGTTGATGTTGTTCGCGAAGGAGTAGAGGGCCTCGTTGTAGGAATCGTTGTACTGGAGGGCGATCTCGATCTGCACTGCTGTCTCGCGTCCCAACTTTTCGAAGCTCCGCTCCCCACGGAGGTAGATGGGCTTCGGGTGCAGGGGGGAGCGCCGCTGGTTCAAGTGCTCGACGAAGGAGACGATGCCGCCCTCGTAACAGAAGTCGTGGTTCTTACCGCTGCGCTCATCGTTCACGGTGATCCGCAAACCGGCGTTCAGGAAGGAAAGCTCCCTCAAACGCTGTGAAAGCACGTCGAAATCAAAATCGGTATTCGAGAACACCGAGGAATCCGGGAGGAAGGTAACGCGGGTGCCGGTTTGCTCGGTGGTGCCGATGCTCTTGAAAGGGCTGTCGGGATCGCCGCGCCGGTAGGTCTGGCGCCAGACCCGGCCGTCACGTCGGATTTCGAGTTCCAGGCTCTCCGAAAGGGCATTGACTACGGAGACCCCGACGCCGTGGAGACCACCCGAAACCTTGTACGAACTATCGTTGAACTTTCCACCCGCGTGGAGGGTGGTGAGTACGACCTCTGCGGCGGAGCGCTTCTCGGTAGGGTGCTCGTCTACCGGAATACCGCGGCCATCATCGACCACCGTGAGACTGTTGTCCTGATGGATCACGACGTCGATCTGCGTACAGAAGCCAGCGACCGCCTCATCCACCGAATTGTCGACCACTTCGTAGACGAGATGGTGAAGACCATCCGGCCCCGTCGTACCGATGTACATCGCGGGGCGCTTCCGCACCGGGTCGAGACCTTCAAGGACCTCGATGGAACTCGCGTCATAACTAAGTTCGTTGCTCATGTAAGCATCATTCGTGCACAGTCCCTGCAACGATGAATCGCGGTTCCACTTCCCCGCCGTCCCCGACACCCAGCCCAATCACGCGTTCTCACTGCGCCGCTGATCGGTCGGGCGAAACAACCCGCCTCCACACACTGGGACCGCAGAACGGGCCTCGAATTCCCAGCCCGATCTCCTCAAATACGGGTCCCGCACAGGCCCCGAGAGGGTAGTTGAAGCGCAACTACCCGTAAAGCCTGCGTATCCGCTAATCGCTCAGACCCGCATCGGCATCACGACCCCGAGTACATCGTCATCGTCTGTCGGGGTGACGCGTATGGGCGAGAGTGCATCCTTGAAACTCAAACAGATTTCCTTGGTACCCGGTGCGTTGAGGGCTTCCATCAGATAGCGCGCGTTGAAGGCGATCACGAGACTTTCTCCCGCAAAATCTACATCCAGCGTCTCTCGAGCTTCACCGAGGTCCGGATTCTTCGAAGTCAACGAGACTTCACCCGACGAGAACTCCAGATTCACCGCCCGACTCCGCTCGGAAGAGAGCAGGGAAACCCGCCTCAAGGCTTGTACGAAGCGCTCCCGATCTACCACTAGTCGCTGCGAACCCTCTTCCGGAATCACATTTCGATAGTTTGGGAATTCACCCTCAATCAACCGCAACGTCAGCGTTACACCTCCCTTTCGCGCCAGGCCATTATTCCCCTCGAAACCCAACTCGAGCTCATGTGTGTCATCTTCATCTACGAGTTTCTTCAACTCCGAGAGACCCTTTCGAGGAACGATCACGCCATCCGCAAACCCTTCCAAACTGCTCCCAAAGCTCCGATCCACATATGCGAGCCGGTGTCCATCCGTCGCCACCATGCGCAGTTTTCCCGCTTCTTCAATCTGCTCGAGATACACCCCGTTCAAGTTGTAACGCGCCTCATCGTTCGACGCCGCGTACATCGTCTTCTCGATCATTTCACCAACAACCATCGCCTGCACCTGGAACGTCCGCTCCGGCGAGAACACTGGCAGTGTCGGATATTCGTCCGCCGCACTACCCGCCAAGCTAAACTCTGACCGCGCACAGCGAATTGACAAATAGGCGTTTTCCGTTGTTGCGATCTCAACACGCTCATCCGGAAGCTCTCGAATGATTTCATAGAACTTCTTACCGGAAACGGTGATCGCTCCTGATTCGGCCACCTCACAGCTATGTTGACTGCGGATTCCCACTTCTAGATCCGTAGCGGCGAGTTCGAGTTCTCCTCCGTCATCGACTTCACGAACTTGTATCAGGATATTTGCAAGGATCGGCATACTATTGCGCTTTTCGGTAACGGACTGAAGACGTGCAAGCCCTCGTTGAAGCTCGTGTTGATCGATACTGATTTTCATGCGTTTCTCCGCGTAGTGCTTTCTTCTTATTTCTTCTTTAAAGAAATAATTCGTAGTCGTAGACAGCAGTCGAATACGACAAAAGCAACTTATGACCTTCTCGTTGCATAGGATCTACAAGCGTCGAATTATGCATCGAATGCGTACTCACTGGAGCAAGCTCGACGAGATATCTGCGACCTGTGGATGGTATCACGTAGATAGTCGAACTGAGGGTGCATCTAGGCACATTCTCGTGTGCTGACGACTGAGACTCTACCCCGAGATCAGCACAAAGTGACGTCTTCGCTGTGTGGTCTACGGCGTTGACCCGTTCAGGGCCCGCGGCTAACTTGCGACGTTTCCAATCCGAGTCGGATCGTCAAATATGAAGCGCACTTATCAGCCCAGCAGGATCCGTCGACGGCGTGTACACGGCTTTCGGCTGCGTATGCGGACCGCGGCCGGGCGAGCGATTTTGAAGCGGCGGCGGGCAAAAGGACGAAAGCAGCTAGCCGCTACGACTCCGTCNAAGTAGTCACGAGGTGNCTGACGGGCTCGGCGGGCTGAGCCGAGAGAATAGACTCCGAAAGCCCTACGAGTTTAGGAGAGTACGGGCAGAGGGACGACGCATCGCGTCGCCCACCTTCTTGCTCGTGAAAGCGGATCGGGTTGATGGGAAACTCCCACGATTGGGCCTGGTGGTAAGTCGCCGCGTGGGCAATGCAGTCGTACGGAATGCGCTGAAGCGGGGAATTCGCGAGTGGTTTCGCTCGGAGGGACAGGAGCTGCTGGGTGCAGCGGACCTCGTGGTGGTGGCGCGAACGCCAGCGGCCGGTCTCACGGGTCGAGTGCTACATGGTCAGTTGAGCACGCAGCTCGAGGACCTGCGATGATCGGTCCGCGCGCACTGGTGCTCGTGATTCTCCGCATCTACCGGGCTTGTGTTTCTCCGTATCTGGGCCCGGCTTGCCGCTTCGAGCCGAGTTGCTCGCGCTACGCGACGGAGGCCGTGGATGTTCACGGCGTCTGGCGGGGTGGGTGGCTGACACTCCTGCGACTACTGCGTTGCGCGCCGTGGGGTGGGTACGGGCTCGATCCTGTGCCGCGAGAGAAGTAATCGATGGATCGAAACCTGCTGCTCGCAATCGTACTTTCGGGGCTGGTCCTCGCGCTCTGGAGTTCCTGGCAGCAGCAGGAAATAGAGCGCTACGGGGCCGCAGAGGAGACCCTCGCGGCTACGGAAGTACCGAATTCAATTCAAGAATCGCCGCCGGCTTCGGTGATCGGCGGAGACGAAGCGTATCTGGATCTCCCTCCCAGCGAACNAACCACTCTGGCGCCGGCCGCGGGCACGCAGAGCATTCCGCGCCCNTTGGGCGAGCGGTTCATGAGCGAACAGGCCCTCTACGCCGTGGAGTTTTCCACAGTCGGCGGGGCGATCGAAAGCTGGGCGCTTCGCGACTATCTGGACCGGGATGGTGCCTATGTGATGCTCGTGGCCGCCGATCAGGGGTTCGGGGCTGCTGCAGAGACGCCTTTCCTCGAGCTCGAAGCGGGCAATCTAGCGCGCGAGCGCTGGCTGCTGGAGGTTCAGGAGGAGCGAGAGGTGAGCTTCTCGATACAGCGGGGTGGTTTTCGGATTACAAAGCAATACCTAATGGATCCAGATACTTATGTAATTCGTCTAAGACTCGCGGTGGAGAATCAAGGCGATGTCGAAGTGGCGCCGCGCTTCGCGGTGGGGTGGCCCGCTCACGTGCGCTCAGGGAGCGATTTCACCGAACAGTCGCTGGCCGTCCTCGAGAGCGGGGAACTCGACACGGAGATGCTCGCCGGTATCGGGACCGCGGGCTTCTTTGGGGGCAGCGCCCAGAAGCAGTACTCGTTCCCCGGCAGCATCGACTGGGTGGGTACGCAAAGTAACTATTTTCTGGCGGCGCTATTGCCCGACGCGCCATCCCTGGCGTCGGCGCGCTTCCTGGTTCGGAAACCCGGGGAGGCGGCGATCGCAGAAGCGTTTTTTGGCCCCGTACAGCTTGGGCGGGGCCAGCGCGCTGAACGCGAATACCGGATCTACGCGGGCCCCAAAGAGACGGCACGTCTGGACGCGCTGGGCGCCGGGACGCTGCGCTCGATCGACCTCGGCTGGTCGTGGGTGTCGCCGCTGACGCGCTTCTTCAACTGGTTGCTGGAGGTCTTGTACACGTTCATCGGGAATTACGGCGTGGCGATCATCGTGCTGACAATCCTGGTGCGCGTGGTGACCGCGCCGCTCACCGTGAAGCAGATGCGCTCGATGGAGCGTATGCGGCGCCTACAGCCTTTGATCAAGGAGCTGCAGGCGAAATACGCGGATGATCGGCCGAAGCAGTCCGAGGAAATGATGCGCCTCTACAAGCGCGAGAAGGTCAACCCGCTGGGTGGCTGTTTCCCGATATTGCTTCAAATGCCTGTATTCATTGGGTTATTTTATGCACTCCGGAGCTCCATCCAGCTGCGCCAAGCGCCCTTCTTCGGCTGGATCGATGACCTGGCAGCGCCGGATACGCTGTTCGTACTGCCGGGCCTCGACCTCCCGGTGCGTGTCTTGCCGCTAGTGATGGGCGCCAGCATGGTGGTGCAACAGCGGATCACCCCGATGCAGATGGATCCCGACCAGGCGCGTATGATGATGATCATCATGCCGTTGATGATGACGGTGCTCTTCTACCAGTTCGCGTCTGGCCTCGTGCTCTACTGGCTGATGAGCAATGTTCTGGCCATCTCCCACCAGTTGTGGCTTGGCCGAAACCTCGAGCCCACTCAAGCAAGCGCCCAGGAGGCATAACGAGATGTACGATGCGAAAAGCGAAGCCCACGAGTTCGTGGGAGAAGATCGGGCGGCCGCACTTGCCCAAGCCCTTGAATACTTTGGCGTGGATGAGGCCGCCTTGGCGGTGGCTGAACTCGAAGGTGGAAGCGTCAACGGACTAGCGGGCCGAGTCGCCGTTGTCGCCGCATTGCGAGACCGGACGCCCCCGTCACCGGGCCCCGACCGCGGAGACCGGGGCGGACGCGGGAATCGAGGGGAGCGTAGAGACCGCGGAGACCGTGGAGACCGTGGAGACCGCGGAGACCGCGGAGACCGCGGGGGCCGAGGTGAGCGTCGTGAGCGCGGTGGACGGGGAGAACGAGGCCCTCGCCGTGAGCGCGCGGAAAGCCCTGCACGCACCGCGCCAGAGCCCAGCGGGGAGCCTTCGGAAGGCCGCGTGACCGGCGATGCGCTGGGGCCGTCCGGAGAGTTCGTCCGAGGTGTCGTGGAGCGCTTGGATGCGGGCCCTTTCGAGATTTCGGACAGCCAGGAGGCCAACCTGCAGATCGTGACGCTGGCTGGCGAGGCGGCGCGGGCGCTGACCTTCGTGGATGGTCGACCCGTGGAAGCCTTGCAGTTGATCGCCAACCAGGCGGCCTTGCAGGCGGATGACGACGCGCGGCGGGTGGTGCTGGACGTCGAGGGAAATCCCGAGGCCCGCGAGCGTTTCTTGACCCGGTCGGTGGACAGTGTCGTGCGCCGGGCCCGTGAGAGCGGCGGCTCTGTGCGTTTGGACCCCATGAACGGCCAGGATCGCCGGATCATTCACCTGGCGGTCCGAGAGATGGAGGGCGTGGCCACGATGAGCGTGGGCGAAGGCCAATATCGACAGGTCGTGGTGGTTCCGGAGGGCGCGCCGGAGTACGAAGAGGCGCAGAACCAGTCGAGAGCTGCATCTGGGTCGGAGGATTAGCCGCTGCGTGCCGGGGTGCCGAGTGTTCCACGTGGAACACCAGTGGCGCGGATTCCCCATGGGAGACCCCTTTCGAATCGATGTCCCCGCCCTGAGCAATGGGCGCCGACGCCTGGGCTTCCCGAACCCCGTGTTCCACGTGGAACATCCGTTTGCACCGTTCCACGTGGAACGCCGCGATCGTCACTGATCGGACGGGATGGCGCGTGGACTCGGCTGAGGCGATGCTCGACCGAGGCCTCGCCGAGCTGGGCCTGGAGCTGAGACCGGAGCTCCCACAGAAGCTCCTCGCGCTCGCCCGGCTGGTCTGCGACTGGGCGCCGCGCGTGAACTTGACGGGCTACCGCAGTCTCGAAGACGTGTTGCGCTGGCTGGTCCTGGACGCACTGGCGCTCGCCCCGCACCTGCCTGCTGGAGACTTGCTGCTGGACCTGGGAAGCGGAGCCGGCTTCCCGGGTCTCCCGTTGGCGATCCTCGAGCCCCACCGCCAGATCGTGCTCGTGGACAGTCGCCGGCGTCGCCACCACTTCCAGCGTGCAGCCATCCGGCAGCTGGGACTCTCGAACGTGCAGCCCAGGCTCGGGCGCTCCGAGGACCTCTGCGAACCCGTCTTCCACGTCGTGGTCGCCCAGGCGCTAGCGGCTCCCAAGCAGTCGCTGGCGCTGATGTTCCCCTGGCTTCGCGTCGGGGGCTGGCTGGTGCTGGCCTCCGGCCCAGCAGGACCTGGCGCGTTGGCCAGGCTCGAGTCGCTGGGGCCCGCTCAGTCGCGCACCTACTCGATCCCAACGCTCGGGGTGCAACGGAGTGTTTGGACCGCGCAGCGAGTGTCGTAAACCCCTGGTGGGTCGCTCGCGGCTGTGGTATCCCTTTCCAAGCAGAAGAGAGATTGTCCCCTAGGGGGATTAAATTGGGGGTGGGATCCGGCGGATGACGCGGCCTGGGCGCGTAATCGCGGTGGTCAATCAGAAAGGCGGCGTGGGCAAGACCACGACCGCCGTGAACCTGTCCGCCAGCTTCGCAGTGGCCGAGCGCTCGACCATCCTCGTCGACCTCGATCCCCAGGCCAACGCCACGAGTGCCTTCGGAGTGTCCAGCGAGCGTCCCCATGTCTACGACGCGTTGATCGGAGAATGCAGCCTCAAGGAAATCTCACGGGCCACGCAACTCGGCTACCTGCAGCTGGTGCCATCCGGCCGTGATCTATACGGTGCAGAGCTCGAGTTGGTGTCCGCGGTGGCTCGAGAGAAGCGGCTGGCCAGGGCCCTCGCCGAAGAGCGTGGCAGCTTCGAAATGATCGTCATCGACTGTCCGCCCTCGCTCGGCCTGCTCACGCTGAACGCGCTGACCGCCGCGGACACGGTGCTGATCCCCCTCCAGTGCGAGTACTACGCGCTGGAAGGTCTGGCGGCGCTGCTCGAGACCGTGGAGTTGGTCCGCAGCGAGCTGAACCCCAAGCTCTCCGTGGAGGGCGTGCTGCTCACCATGGCGGACCCACGGAATCGGCTCAGCGGCCAGGTGGAGGAAGAGGTGCGCGC
>JABSQX010000129.1 GCA_013215615.1 Myxococcales bacterium
CTGGATTCCTCAGCGGTACGGGTCCTCTCCGGTGGCTAGGTGCTGCCACTGGTCCGGGGTTGGTCGACGAAGATGGGCGACGACCAGGCGCGCTGCTCGGTCTCGGACAGGCAGTCGTCGCTCTCCGGGCGCTCGAAGCAGGGCTCGATCTCGATGCAGCGGCCATCCACGTCGCGCGTACAGCCCAGCGGGTCGGCGTCGATGGCCTGGCTGGGCTGTTCGATGGCCCGCACGTAGTAGAGGGCATCCCGGCCCGACTTCACGTAGTCGTCGTCCACGAAGGCGGCGTGGCAGCCGTCCGGCCCACCACTGCAGGTGAGGATCTTCCAGGGATCCTCGACGAGCGCGGTGACGCGCTCGTCGGGCCCTTGCTGCGGGCGGATTCGCACCACCTCGATGCGCGTGATGATGCGACGCTGCTCGGAGGGCCGATAGCACTCGCCGCGGCATAGCCGCTCCAGGCGCTCGGGGGAGAGCGCGCTGGTGGCGTCGGCCTCGCAGCCCGCCCTGGGCTCGAGGGAGCCCACGGCGCGCACCTGGAAGATCGGCGGCTCCTCGAGGGTCACCTCGCTCCCCATGGGCAGAGGAGCGCCCCCCGGTGCGTTCAGCAGGTCGAACCACAGCAGGATGCGCGGGCCGCTGGTTCCGTAGACCTCCCGGCGCTGCATGGCGTCCCAGAGGGACTCGCGGTCGCGACCCTCGGCGTGGACGGCCGCCAGGCCGCCGGTGAGGAAGAAGGAGGCTTGGCGTTCGGTCTCGAAGAGCCCGAAGGGGGAGGCCCCGACTTCGAGGCGCACGGCTTCGGCGCGCGCGGCGGGATCCCGCTCGGTCACCTCGCCCACCGGGGTATCGAGGAATCTGCCGAAACGCGCCTCGGTGAACGCGCTGCGCGCGACCTCCTTGTAGCCGGTCCCGGGTCGCGCCGAGTGGTTGTCGCTGGCCGCCATGAAGCCCATCCGGAAACGCAAGGGATCGCTGCTCGCGCCTCTCGAAAGTGCCATCAGGTACTGGACGCTGCTGCGGGGCCGGTAGTTGAAATCGGGCTGGAAGCAGTCGCGGCACTGGCCGGCGTCCTGCCAGTCCGCGGGGGTGGTGCCGGGGACCACCGCGGCACCGCCGTTGAAATCGGCGTCCACGAAGTACTGCCGGGCCTGGGCGGCGCGCTTCGCGCAATCTTCCTCGCTGGCGCCCTCCGCGATGCAGCGGGCCTCGATGATCTCCCCGGCCCGCCAGCAGGAGGGCAGGTAGCCGCGCTGTGGTCCCGGGCAGGAGCGCTGGCCCGCGTCATCGACGATCACCTCGCGGAAGCTGCGGAACTCCTCGGAGTTGCCGTGCCCCGAGTAGAGTTCCACCAGGCGTTGCCGCGCCGGATCGTGCTGGCTGGGGCTGAGCTGCTTGTCCCAGGAAGAGCCGGGGGGCGTGTAGAACCCCCAGGCGGTGCCGTGAGGGATCACCAGCGAGGCGTGCCCCCAGTCGTCGAGCTTGGCGAAGAGTTGCTCGGGGGTGCGCGCGCTTTCGCGACAGTCACTGGGAAGGTCGCGCACGGGCACGCCCGTCGGGCAGTCCGACACGGCCCCCGTATCGAGCAGGTAGCGGACGAACTCGGGCCCGCCGCTGTTCCACTCCAGCAACGCGAGCCCACCCAGGATCAGGGGGGAGGGCGTCAGCGAATCGACATCCCCCATGCCCTCGGGGATCCCCGCCGCGATGGGCCGGGTGGGAATGCGTCCCTCCTCGAGATCGCGCAGCACGACGTTCTTGTGCCCGTAGTGGTTGCTGGGCTTCGTGCCCACCTGGGTCCACTCCCAGCCCAGGTAGGTGACGAGATCCGGCGTCGCGGTATTGCCCGCCACCGCGTTGCACTGCCGGATCGCTTCCACGGTCTGCTCCCAGCGCTTGGGGGTGAGGGTGATGGCGTGATCGTTGATGGACCAGAAGTCCAGCCCCGCGCAGTGCCGCGCGTAGTCGCAGGCGTCGGAGACCGGGTGCGCGCCTTCGCCTCCCGCCATCGGCAGGCTCATCTGGAAGGCATCGAAGGAGAAGGTGGAGTGGACGTGCAGGTCGCCAAACAGGATCTGCTTGGGGCGCGCCTCGCCCACGGCTCGTGCGCTCTCGGCGATGCGTTTGCCGCGCGCCTCCACGACCTCGGTCGCCACCTCGCGAGCCTGGGGGGTGCCAGCGGTGCCGGGCGCGACACCGGCACCGGTGCCGAGCAGGTAGAGGAAGCCCAGAAAGACCAGGGCCACGAGGCTGAGGACGAGGAGGGGTCGTTTCGGCATGGCGGGGACTTGTACCACAGGCGAGCGGACGTCACGCCGGACGGCGCTGGCTGACCGCGTCGAAACTTCCCGTGTTGCATTTTCCACGCTGGCCGCGAGGGTCGACCTGGGCCCGACCGCAGACGCGCCGAGGCGCCGCGGCGGTGACCGTTGCAAGGACGGGGGGTTGGGGCCTACACTTGCGCGCCCGCGGGTTGGGGGGAGGATGACCCACGGTGGCTCGACACAGTTCGGGCGGGGCGAGGAGTTCCTCGTGCCGCGCGAGCGGATGTTGAAGCGCCTCGAGCGATCGGGCGTGCACGATCCCCGTGTGCTCGAAGCTCTGCGCGCCGTACCGCGTCACCGGCTGGTGCCCGAGGGACTGCGCGAACAGGCCTACCGGAACTCCGCGCTCCCCATCGGCGAGGGGCAGACGATTTCAGCCCCGGAGATCGTGGGGCACATGACCCAGGCGTTGGAACTCGAGGGCGAGGAGACCGTGCTGGAGATCGGCACCGGCTCCGGGTACCAGGCGGCGGTGCTCTCCAGGCTCGCGGAGCGCGTGATCTCCATCGAGCGGGTGCCCCGGCTGGCGGCCCAGGCGCGTAGCGGACTCGACGCCATGGGAGTCGCCAACGTGGTCGTCCATCTCGGCGATGGCACGCGGGGGCGCCCCGCGGATGCCCCCTACCAGGCCATCCTGGTGACCGCGGGCGGCCCGGAGGTTCCCCTGCCGCTGCTCTCCCAACTCGACGTGGGGGGACGCCTGGTGGGCCCCTTCGGCGACCGCCAGCGCCAGCAGTTGCTTCGGGTGCGTCGCCACTCGGCCGGGGATTACGAGACCGAGCGCCTGGGCGCCTGTCGCTTCGTGGACCTGCGCGGCAGCCACGGGTGGAAGTGAGCGTGCTGCGACGGACCCGGACCCTGCTGCTGGCGGCGATGCTGCTGCTGGCGGGCTGCGCGAGCACGCCGGATGAGGGTGTGGTGCACGTGTTGAAACCCGGCGAGAACATCTACCGGCTGTCCCTCTACTATGGGGTGTCCGCGAAGCGCATCGAGCGTGCCAACCGCATCGGCGATGAGACCAAGCTGCGGGTGGGGATGCGGATCTTCGTACCGGGCGCCAAGCGACGGGTCGCCCGGCATTCGCTGGCGGGCCCCGGCCACGTTTCGGCCGGCGGGGACGCGCGGCTCCCCAAGGGCCTGCGCTTCGACTGGCCGGTCAAGGGCCGCCTCAGCTCGGGCTTCGGGTGGCGGGGTACGCGGCCCCACGAGGGCATCGACATCGTGGCCCGGCGCGGCACGAACATCCGCGCCTCCGCTCCGGGCCGGGTGATCCTGGCCGGCTGGTTGGGGGGCTACGGGCGGGTGGTAATCGTCAAGCACACGGGCGCTTACTCCACGGTCTACGCCCACACCAGCCGAAACCGCGTGAAGAAGGGCCAGTTCGTGGAAACCGGGCAGGTGATCGCCGAGGTCGGCGCCAGCGGCAACGCGCGCGGCACGCACCTCCACTTCGAGATCCGGCGCGACCGCAAGGCGCGAAATCCGCTCGGCTATCTCCCGTAGCGTGCCACTTCCGCTTCTCCCCTATGCTCGGGAGTTGTCCACTGCGGGCAACTTGGGGGGAGCACGCGCATGTCGAGACGCATCTCGTGGAAGTTCTTCCCCGGGGCGCTCGCTTCGCTATTGCTCGCATCGGCGCCGCCGCTGGCGGCCCAGGATTTCGACGCCGCAGCCGTCGCGGCCAAGCGACTGCTCGCGGAGCTCGTGGCCGCGGACACCTCCAACCCGCCGGGCAACGAGGCGCGCGCGGTAGCGATCGGGGCCGGCTGGTTGGACGCCGCCGAAATCCCCTATCGGCGCAGCCGCTTCGGGGAAGGGCGCGAGAACCTGGTGGCGCGCCTGGCCGGTGATGGCTCCGCGCGACCGCTGCTGCTGCTCGCGCACATCGACGTGGTGGGCGCCGATGCCGCCGCCTGGTCGACCTCGCCCCACCAGCTGGTGGAGGAAGACGGCTACCTGCAGGCGCGCGGAGTCGCGGACGACCTCGGCATGGCGGCCGTGGAACTGGTGGTGATGCGCCTGCTCGCCGAGCAGGGCATTCCGCTGCGCCGCGACGTAATCCTGGCCTGGACGGGGGACGAGGAGAGTGGCGGCGCAGGCGTGCGCTGGATCCTCGAAAACGAGCCCGAGAGCATCGACGCAGAGGTCGTGATCAACGAGGGGGGCGGTATCCGCCTCGACGAGCAGGGCGAGCCCCGCCGCATCGAAGTGCAAACCGCGGAGAAGATCTACCAGGATTTCCGCCTGGTCGCGCGGGGGCCGACCGGGCACTCCTCGGTGCCGCTGCCCGACAACCCGATCTACCGGCTGGCCCGGGCGCTCACTCGCGTCGACGCGCACCGCTTTCCCATCCGGGTGCTTCCCACCGCCCGCGCCAACCTGGAGGCTCGCGCTGCCTTGGAGAGCGGGGAGCGCGGGGGTGCCATGCGGGCCCTGGCGCGTGGGGACGATACGCTCGCAGCCGCCGCGCTCCTCGACGCGGACCCCCAGCTGGCAGCGTCGCTGCGCACCACCTGCGTGGCAACGCTGCTCTCGGCCGGAACGCGGGTCAACGCGCTGCCGGGCCGCGCCAGCGCCAACCTCAACTGCCGGATTCTGCCGGACTCCTCGCCGAAGGCCGTGCACGCAACGCTCATCGAGATCATCGACGATGCCGACGTGGAGGTGGAGGGCTTGCCGGAGTTCGGTTTCGGCGTGCCCTCGCCGCTGTCGGGCCCGGGCCCGGACGCCATCCGCGAAGTCGCCGAGGCCATGTGGCCCGGCATCCCGGTGATCCCCTTCATGTCCCGGGGCGCCACCGACAGCCGCTTCCTGCGCGCCCGGGGTATCGCGGCCTACGGGATCAGTCCCATCGCGGTGGCAGAGGACGAGGCCAGCCGTGCCCACGGCGTGGACGAACGCATCCCGGCGGCCAGCCTGCGCCCGGCCGTCGAGTTCCTCTACCGCATGGTGGTACGCATCGCGGGGGAGGGGAGTTCGCCGTGAGCGCCGCGCCGCCTGGCGTGGTGCGGCCCGGCCCTCCGCTACCCTGGCCCGCCAGCCCCCGTAGCTCAGATGGATAGAGCGTCGGTTTCCTAAACCGTGCGTCGCAGGTTCGAGTCCTGCCGGGGGCGCCACGAGATCCGAATGCTTTCAGGTACTTGGGTATTTTCTCGAAAGCAGTTCCTTTGCCCATGAGATCCTGGTGCCGTCTGGTGCCGACTGCGAAGTCGCAGAATGCAAGATCCCGCGCCGCGCAGGATCGCGCTGGGTGAGAGAGCTCCGTCCCGGAGGCACCGCTCCTCCGCGAGGGGATTGATAGTGTACTGACATGAGGACCGAGCGAATACGCGTCGCCCTTCCGGTTCTGCTCATCCTTCTGACTATTGGGTTTGCCTTTTGGATGGTCTTCGAGGAGATCGCCAAATCCCAAGCTTATCCCTAGGTCGCGCGGTTCGGATCCGGCGAGTCCGCGCCCTCCCAGCCGATCTCGCCGCTGTAGAGGGCGATCTCCTCCTGGCTGTCAGCGGGGATCGCGTAACCGGTCGGCGACATGATCTCCTCCCAGTGGTCGCGGTAGGCCTCGGGGGAGGGATCGGCGGCCGTGTAGCCGGGTGCGACCCCGAGAAAGACGCGCGCCACGCGCCCGCCACCGACCGTGAAGAGTTCGCCGCTGCAGGGCGCCTGCTTCGAGGCGAGGAAGGCGACGAAGGGCGCGACCCGTTCGGGCCCGTAGTGCTCCTGGAGCCAGTCCTTGAAGCGGCCGGAGGGGAGCATTGCGGTGAGCCGCGTGTACGCCATGGGCATGACGGCGTTCACCTTGAGGTCGTGGCCCGCGCGCTCCATGGAAAGCGCACGGGTGAAGCCGATGATGGCGGCCTTGGCGGTGATGTAGTGGGCGGTCCCTGGAAGGCCGAAGACCGAGTTCGACGAGGTGTTGACGACGCGTCCGTAGCCCTGGTCGAGCATCGCCGCCCAGGCAGCACGACCCACGTTGTAGGCTCCCAGCACGTGGACGCGCAGCATCGCCTCCACCTGTTCGGGCGGGAGTTCGTGGAAGAGGCCGCCGCCCGCGATCCCCGCGTTGTTGACGAGCACGTCCACGCGGCCCCAGAGGTCGAGGGCCTGCTCGACGATCACCCGGCCGCCCTCCGGCGTCGCCACGCTCTCGGCGCTGGGCGCGGCCACGCCGCCCTCGGCCTCGATCTCCGCTACCACGGCCTCCGCGGGCTTCGCGGATCCCTTGCCACTGCCGTCGGGTCCGCCGCCCATGTCGTTCACCAGCACCCGCGCGCCGCGCGCTGCCAGCAGGCGCGCGTGTTCGCGCCCCAAGCCGCCGCCCGCGCCCGTCACCACCGCCACCTGTCCGTCGAAACGCAGCTCGCTCATGACCGGCCCTCCTGTTCGCCAAAGATTGCCGCCCAGGGTAGCCGCAGGTGCACCGAAGCGGAGCCGGTCGAGCGCGAAAAGGTACGGACTGCCCTCCCGGCCCAGGGCAGGCTGCTGTGTCGAAAGGTTCTGGACCCGGCCAGCGGCGGGGCCTACGGTAGGGGGCCCCGCGCCGACGCGCGCCCGCTTCGATCGTCGAGGAGGGCACATGGCCGGCGTGGAGCCTCAGGAGACCTCCATGAACCTGGCCGACAGCGCCCCCATCCCCGAGCACGTCCACGACATCCTCACCGACCTCCCCACCGGCCACATCGCCACGCTGAGGGAGGACGGACGCATCTCCGTCAACCCCGTGGCACTGCTCTTCGACGGCACGCACGTGCGCGTGAGCACCATCAAGTCGCGGATGAAGTACAAGAACCTGATGCGCGACGACCGCGTGGCGATCAGTGTCCCGCACCGCAACAACCCCAACCGCTACGTGGAGATCCGGGGCCGCGCGCTCGTCGAGGACGACCCCGAACGCACCTTCATCAACGAGATCGCCCGGGTCTACATGGACGCCGACGAATACCCCTTCGACCAGCCCGGCGACGAGCGCGCCACCATCACCATCATCGCCGAGCAGGTCTCCACGCCCGCCATCCCGCTGGCCGAGGACGCCCCCGGCGCCCCCGACGAGGCGCGCTGAGCGCTCCCGCTCTCAGGCGATCATGCCGCCGTCGACGGGCAGCACCGTCCCGTTCACGTTGGAGGCCTCCTCGGAGGCGAGGAAGGCGATCACCGACGCGATCTGCTCGGGTTCGGCGGGGGGCAGGTTCGACTTCGGGAAGGACTTCATGACCTCGGGCGAGGCCTGCTCGGGCATGGGAAGGCCCATCATTCCCGTGAGCGTGCCACCCGGTGCTACGGCGTTGACCCGCACGCCCCGGTCCGAGAGCTCCTTGGACATCGACTGGGTGAGCATCACGATGCCGCCCTTGGACGCGCAGTAGGGCACCGAGTAGGCGATCCCGCGCAAACCGGCACTCGAGGCCACGTTGACGATGGCGCCGCGGGTCTCCACCAGGTGGGGGAGGGCGGCCTGGGACATCAAGTAGGTGCCGGTCAGGTTGATGCCGAGGATGCGCGACCACAGCTCGTAGCTGGTGTCCTCGATGCGCGTCCACTGCTGGAGGCCCGCCACGTTGCAGAGCACCGAGAGCGGGCCGAGGGCCTCGCGGGCGGCCGCCACGGACTCGCGCACCGACCCGGGGTCGCTGATGTCGCAGACCCGGACGAAAGCGCGGCCTCCCGAGGCCTCGATGGCCTGGGCGGTCTCCTGCGCGCCGGCTTCGGCGATGTCGAAGACGGCCACGGCGGCGCCTTCGGCGGCCAGCAGCTGCGCGGTGGCGCGGCCGATACCCGCCGCGGCTCCCGTGACGATGGCGCTGCGTTCGCTGAAGCGGCTCATTGGGTGTACGCCTCCCGGCAAGCTGGCCACCGCTAGGCGTCGAGGCCAAGAAGGTTCGCGCCGTTCTCTCGCATCACCTGGCGCACCTGGGCGGCGGGCACACCCTCGAGCAGCGTCGCGAAAGCCAGGGGGTCGGCGAGACCCTCGGGGTGCGGGTGATCGGAACCGAAGATCACGTGCTCTGCGCCCAGGGTTTCGACCAGGGCCGGCACGTCGTCCTCGGGGTAGGGGGAGACGAAGACGTGCTCGCGGAAGGTGGCGCTGGGCCGCCCGGCGGGCCGGCCGCCGATCCAGGGCCCGAAACGCCCCATGCCCTTCTTCTTGTCGAGGTTGCTGAGCAGGTAGGCGACCCAGCCCGAGCCGTTCTCCACGCTCATCACGCGCAGGCCCGGGAAGCGGCCGAAGAGATTGTGGAAGATCAGCGCCGTCAGGGTGTCCATGATGGGGCGATCGCCGTGGAAGGCGGCCCACTGGAAGGCCGACTGCTCGCGCACGCTCGGATTCGAGCTTTCGCCCCAGGCACCCGCGAAGAGCTCGTTGTAGCCAGATTCCGAGATGTGGAAGGCCACCGGCACGCCCGCCTCCTCGACGCGGGCCCAGAAGGGATCGTAGTGGGGGTCCGCGGGGGATCGCCCTGCGGCGGGGCCGGGCCGCAGGTGAATCACCCGGGCACCCTCGGCGAGCACGCGCTCCAACTCGCGGACCGCCTCCTGGCAGTCGAGCAGCGAGAGCAGGGCAGCCGAGAAGAGACGGCCCTGGTACGCCCACCCCCAGTCGTCGACCAGCCAGCGGTTGAAGGAGCGCAGGCTCGCGTAGCTGAGCTCGACGTCGTCGAGCATCAGGTTCTCCACCGTCACCCCGAAGGTCGGGAAGAGCACGGCGGCCTCCACGCCCTGTTCGTCGAGGAGAGAAACGCGCGCGTCCCGGTCCTTGTAGGCGGGCAGCATGTGCTCGAGCGTGTAGGAATCCTTCCACTCGACATTGCCCTTCTGGCGCACGATCTCCTTGAGCGAGCCCGGGGGGTTGGTCTTGTCCCACTTCGGGTCCATGAAGTTCCACTGGCGGTCGCCCACCCGAACCACCTCCTCGCCACCCGGGCCCGGCTCCACGCGAACGGTGCGGTTGCGGAAGCGGCTCTCGATGTGCCGGGTGAAACAGTCCCGTGTTTCGTAGTAGTGGTTGTCCGAATCGACGACCGGGTAGTCGGGTCGCGGCATGCGCACGGCCTCCGATGCAGGCTGCTTCGAGATTGTGACCCCGCAAAGAGCCCAGGGCAACGCGGCTGCATTACGAGCCTGCTAGGGTCCCGCGCGCGATGGCGGACACCGCAAGGCGGCCTCGAAGGGACCACGGTTGGTGGCCGTATTGGACGCCGATGGTCGCCTTCCTGCTGCTCGTGGAATTGGGCGCGCGGCTGCCGGCGGCCGCCCAGCCCGCCATGCTCGTCGCCAAGTTCCTGGTGCCGGGGGCACTGCTCCTCTACTTCGCCGGGCAGGGTCGTTTCCCCGAACTGCGGGGCTGGAAGACCAGCCCGGGCGCACTCGGTCTCGACGTGTTCGTGGGCCTGCTGGGCGCCGCGCTGTGGGTGGGCCCCTTTCTCTTGTTCCCGTCGCTACGGCCGGAACCCGGCGGCTTCGATCCCGAACAGCTGGGGGCGGGTTCCGTGTGGCTGGCGCTGACGTTGCGCTTCGTGGGCTACGCGCTCGTCACACCCTTCGTCGAGGAGCTCTTCGTGCGCAGCTGGATGCTGCGCTTCTTGGAGGTGAGCCTGCGGCGCGGCGCGCATCGCGGCGATTTTCGCAAGGTCCCCATCGCCCATTTCGGCTGGGCGAGTCTTCTGCTCACCAGCGCCTATTTCATCTTCAGCCACCAGCCCTTCGAGTGGGGGGTGATGGCAGTCTGGACGCTGCTCACCATGGCCTGGTTCTTTCACCGCCGCCACATCGCCCCGCTGATCCTGGTGCACGCGGTCACCAATGGCGCCATCCTGCTCTTCGTCGCGCTCTCGGACGGACGCGTCCAGGATCTCGGCGGACAACTGGTGGATCTCTGGTTCCTGGTCTGAACAGCGGCGGGCCAGCCGAACAGGGCAGGGCGGGCGGCGTGCTCAGGCGGCTCCGCGGTGCCCGAGGCGAATGCGCCAGGACATCTCGGTGAGATCGATGAGGTGCTTGTAGACCAGTTCCCGGTCCCGGTCGCGGGCGGCATCGGCGACGCTCGACGCACAATCCGAGAGCAGGTCGAAGCCGCTCTTGATGGCATCCACGCTCAGCTCCGCGGCCTGACGGTCCAGGCTCTCGTAGTCGGAACCGGCCTCCAGGTCCTGGAGTTCGTCGACACGCGGGGCGAGTCCTTCCACGAAGGCCTCGAGAACCGCTGCCACCTCGGGGTCGTCGCCCAGTTTCGAAAAGATCGGGGTGGTGTCGCCGCTCATGCGGGTCGTATCGGCCTGTGCGATCTTGCTCTGAAGACGAGGCCCTGCGCTGACGGACTCTGACCTGCAACCCGCAGCGCTGACCGTGGAGACCTGCAGGTACAGCGCAACTCCCGGCGTTCCGAAGGGGAGAGGGGGAGGCCGTCTGTGGACCGACACGGCAAGGACACCTGGACGGTGTTCAAGATCATGGGGGAGTTCGTCGAGGGCTTCGAGACGCTGCGTCCCCTCTGGCCCGCGGTCTCGATCTTCGGCAGCGCTCGCCTGCGACGGGGACACCCCTACTACAAGGACGCCACTCAGGTCGCCGAGGCGCTCTCCAACGCCGGCTACTCGGTGATCACCGGCGGTGGACGGGGAATCATGCAGGCGGCCAATCTCGGAGCCAGCCGCGGCAAGAGCCGCTCCGTTGGGCTCAACATCAAACTACCCCACGAGGTCGCCCCGAACCCCCACGCCGACACGATCGTGCACTTCAACTACTTCTTCGCCCGCAAGGTGATGTTCGTGAAGTACGCCTGCGCGTTCGTGGGCTTGCCCGGCGGATTCGGGACACTGGATGAGATATTCGAGGCCCTGACCCTCAAGCAGACCGGCAAGATCCACCAGTTTCCCGTGATCCTCTTCGGGGGAGCGTTCTGGGAGGGAATGGTGCGCTGGCTTCACGACCAGCCGCTCAAGACGCGGATGATTTCCCGCAAGGACCTGCAACTCTTCCGGTTGACCGACGACGTCGACGAGGTGGTGCAGATCGTCGAACGGCACTGGTCGCTTCGGAAGCGCAAGCGCGGCGCCGGCGAGCGGGAGACCCCCTAGGCGACCTCTGGCGGCGCAGCGTGTGCCGAGGGCTGCACACCGGAGCGGCTAAAGACGACGATTCGCGAGGGCGGGCAGGGCCTTGCGCACGCGCTCCTGCTCCTCGAGATCGCAGTCGGCCACTGCCACACCCGGCCGATCTCCCAGTTGGGCGAGCACCACGCCCCAGGGGTCGACGATCATCGCATGGCCATAGCTCTCGCGGATCTCGCTGTGTCTTCCACACTGGGCGGGCGCCACCACGAAGGCGAGGTTCTCGATGGCCCGGGCGCGCAGCAAGACCTCCCAGTGGTCCCGCCCCGTGCGCACCGTGAACGCGGAGGGCACCGTGAAGAGGTGGGCGCCGCGGCTTGCCATCTCCCGGTAGAGTTCGGGGAAACGCAGGTCGTAACAGATGGAGAGGCCCAGCCTGCAGTCCGGGGTACGGGCGACCACCACCTCGTCACCGGCCGCGATGCTGCGCGATTCCACGTAGGCATCGCCTCCTTCGCCGGTGAGATCCACGTCGAAGAGGTGCATCTTGCGGTAACAGGACTCGATTTCGCCTTCGGGGGAGATGAGTACGCTGGTGTTGTGAACACGGGCATCCTGCTCGCGGCGCTCCGCGAAACTGCCGATCAGGATGCGGGCCCGGTGCTGCCGCGCCCAATCGCCCACCCGGGCCGTGATTTCACCCTCGAGGGCCTGCGCGTGGGGGAACGCGAGACCCTCCCGCCGCAGGTAGGCGAACATCTCCGGAAGCGCAATGAAGTCTGCGCCCATCGCCGCCGCCCGCGCCACCAACTGCTCCGCGACCGCCAGGTTGGCGGGCAGATCGTCGCCCGAGGTCATCTGGACGATGCCGACTCGCATCGCCGGGATGGGGGGCTCAGCGGAAGTCCGAGGGATTCACCCCGGTGCGCCGAATCACGTCGTAGAAGTCCTTGCGGTCCTTCTTCGCGAGTCGCGCCGCCCGGCTGATGTTGCCCCCACAGCGCCGTAGCAGGCCCACCACGTAGCGGGTCTCGAAGGCGCGCTTGGCCTCCTTGAAGGAGGGAATGTCGTCGTCAGCGACGGAGAGCAACAGGGCCTCGGCGGAAATCGCGCCGCTCCCCGCCAGGCGCACCGCCTGGTGAATCCGCTGGGAGAGTTCGCGCACGTTGCCCGGCCAGGCTTCCTGCGTCAGGGCACTGCGCGCCCCCGCGGTGAAGCCCACTGCCTCGACGCCCTCCGCATCGGAATGCGCGCGCAAGAAGTGGGCAGCGAGTGCGAGAACGTCTTCGCCGCGCTCGGAGAGCGCGGGGATCTCGACGACGTGGTGCGGAAGATTCACGAAGGCGGTCTGCCCCAGCGGAGCTTCCGAAGTCAGCACGATGCGGCTCGCGAGGTCCCGGTGCTCCCCGTCCCCGTCTCGCTGGAAGCTTCCCGTCGCGATCGCCTTGCCCAACAGTTCCAGGAGTTCGTGGGGCAGGTTCTCACCGTGATCCAGTACCAGTGTTCCAGCCGCCGAATTCACGAGCGCGCCCTCGTGGCTGGCGGGGAGCGTGGGATAGACGCCGGACGCACAGCCAAAGATCTCGCGGCTGAGCAGCGCTTCGGAGACGGCACCGCAGTTCACGATCTCGAAGGGACCGCTGCGAGAACTCCAGGCGTGAATGGCCGCCGCCATGTGCTTCTTCCCAACACCCGTGGGTCCGGAGATGCGAACGGGGCGACTCGTGCCCGCCGCCGCCATCGCCTGATCGATCGCCGCCTGCCCGGCACGGGACGAGCCCACCACCCGATCACTTCGACGCCGGCCCGATCGCCGGCCTTCAACGGGCGCAGCCCCGCTCTGGTGCTCGCCCGCCTCTCGCACGTCGGTCATTGAATCCCCCAGGTTTCGGGCTCCGCACCCGCAGTCCCAAGACGTAACTATTTGAGAAATCGGCGCCCATGTCAATCGAAAGCTGATTCTTTCGCTTGACGCCCAGGGGCCAGGCGTGTAATCCGGGGCAGGGGAGGCCGAAAATGAGCACGCAGCGGGCAGATGGGACCCCGCGGGTCCAGCGGCTGCCGGATGCCCTGGTGGACCGGATTGCGGCCGGTGAAGTGGTGGAACGGCCGGCATCCATCGTGAAGGAGCTGCTGGAGAACGCCCTGGACGCGGGCGCGAGCCGAATTCGCCTGGAAATTCGCGGGGGAGGCCGCGATTGGATCGCGGTGAGCGACGATGGCTGTGGGATGGGCCCGGATGACGCCAAGCTGGCCCTTGAACGCCACGCAACCAGCAAAATAGATGCTAGTTCAGACCTGGTGGACATCGCGAGCTACGGCTTTCGCGGGGAGGCCCTGCCCGCCATCGCATCTGTATCGAGCCTCCGGCTCGTGACCCGGCCGGCGGGCGCTGCACTGGGCTACGAGCTCCAAGCGCGCGCAGGGGCCATGACAGCCGGCCAGGAAGCCAGTGCACCGGAGGGAACCCGAATCGAGGTGGCCGACCTCTTCGAGAAGGTGCCCGCCAGGAGAAAGTTCCTGAAGAGCCCCCAGACGGAGTGGCGGCACATCGCAGACGTGATCTCTCGCGCGGCCATGGTGCGCCCCGACGTCCACTTCGACGTGCACCGCGACGAGCGCCCCGCCTGGAACTGGCCAGCTTCCCGGGACTCGCTGGACCGGCTGGCCGCGGTGCTGGGAGAACGCGAGGCCGAGGCGCTTCTGCCGCTCTCCCACCTGGAAGGCGCCGTGCGGGTGGAGGGTTTCGTGTCGCGCCCGGACCACCACCGCAGCAACGCCGCCGGAGTCTACCTCTTCGTGAACCGGCGCTCGGTGCGCGATCGCCTGCTACAGCATGCCCTGCTGGAGATCTACCGCGACGTGCTTCCCCGGGGTCGCTTTCCCAGCGCCGTGCTCTTCCTCGAACTACCCGCAGCCGCGCTGGACGTGAACGTTCACCCCGCCAAGACCGAGGTGCGTTTCGGGGATCCCCAGACCGCCCACCGGGCCGTCCGGAATGCCGTTCGGAAGGCACTCGCCGAGCGCAGCTGGGTCGATCCTCAGACACAAGCGGCCGAGCGACCCGGGGAGCCTCGCGCCTGGTCGAGCTCCCGGGAAGGCCGACCCGGCCCCCTTGGCGTCACTGAGGTCCGCGAGGCGCGCAGCGACTGGCTGTTCGCAGGGCAGGGGGCTCCCTTCGAGATGACGGGCGTGGCGCAGGAGTCCGAGAGCGCCCCCCTGCAATTCGCCGGGCAGCGCTTGCTGGGGCAGTTGCTCTCCACCTACCTGCTGCTGGAGGCTCCCGGTGGGCTGCTGCTCATCGACCAGCACGCCGCCCACGAACGCGTGCTCTACGAGGGCATGCGCGCCGCCTGGTTGGAGGGCAAGATCGAGCGACAGGTGTTGCTGGCTCCTCTGGTCCTGGCGTTGGAACCCGCTGCGGTCGCCGCTCTCGCTGAGCACACGGAGCGGGTGGAGGCGCTGGGTTTCGAGATCGAGTCCTTCGGGGAGGACAGCGTGGTGTTGCGCGCGCTGCCCGCCCTGCTCAGCGACCGCGATCCGGCGGGGCTGGTGGCCAGCTTGGCGGACACGCTGCGGGGCGAGGGAGCGACAGGAGAGGGCGCTGCGATGGTGCGCGGCCTCGACCCCCTCGACCGGATCTTCGCCAGCGTGGCCTGCCACGCCGCGCGTCGCAAGGGAGACGCCCTGGATCTACGCGAACAGCGCAGCCTGCTCGAGGCGCTCGACCGCATTCCCTGGGCACCCACCTGCCCCCACGGCCGCCCCGTGGTCAGCCCCCTGGACGTGGCGGAGATCGAGCGGCGCTTCGCGCGACGCTGATCGGGCACGCGCTCGGCCCCTTCCGCGGATGCGGGCTAAGGTGTGCCGCCATGCCCGGACAGCCTCCCGTCGTGGTGATCACGGGGCCCACGGCCACGGGCAAGACACCCCTGGCCATCGAACTCGCCCGGGCCTTCGACGCCGAGATCGTGAGCGCCGATTCCATGCAGGTATTCCGCTTCATGGACATCGGCACCGCCAAGCCCACCGTCCAGCAACGGGGCCTGGCCCCCCACCACATGCTCGACGTCGTGAACCCGGACGTCCCCTACAGCGCAGGCCGCTACGCGGAGGCGGCCCGCGCGCTCGCGCAGCGCATTCACTCGCGCTCGCGCGTGGTGCTGCTGGTGGGGGGCACCGGGCTCTACATCCGGGCCTTCCTCGAGGGCCTGATCGAGGGTGCCGACGTGGACCCGGACCTGCGCGCGGAGTTGGAGCGGGAGCACGCGAGAGCCCTGGCAGAGCAGGATCCAGAGCGACTGTACCGACGCCTCCAGGAGGTGGATCCCGCGGCTGCCGAGCGCCTGCATCCCAATGACACCCGGCGCATCCTGCGCGCCCTCGAGATCTGCACCCAGCTCGGACGTCCCGCCAGCGAGGTCCGCCGCGAGCACGCTTTTTCTGACCGCCCCTTCCGGGTCCTCCACCTGGCCCTCGATCTGCCCGCGCGCGTGCTCGCAGCGCGCATCGACGCCCGCTGTCACGCGATGATCGAGGGAGGACTGCTGCAGGAGATGCGGGAGCTGCAGAAACTCGGCTATGGACCGGAGCTTCGACCCCTGCAGGCCATTGGCTATCGCCACATGGCCCCCGTGGTCGCGGGCATCGACACCCTCGCCAACGCCCTGCCCGCCATGCAACGGGACACGCGCCACTTTGCGCGGCGGCAACGGACCTGGCTGCGGAGCGAGCCCAGCGCTCTCTGGGTGGATCCTCGGAAAACGGCGCAGATCCAGGAGCGGGTCTCGGACTTCCTCGGCCGCGCGCCCGCGCAGTCTGGAACGGCGGGGTAGGGGGGTCGCGGGGGCGGGCCCCCAGGCTGGGCGATACCCTGCGCGGCCGAGATGCGCTCCAGCCAACTCCCCCTCGTGGCCATCGTCGGGCGTCCGAACGTCGGCAAGTCCACTCTCTTCAACCGCTACGCGGGCTGGCGTCGAGCCATCGTGGAGAACGTGGCCGGCCTCACGCGGGATCGCATCGCGGAAGAGGTCGAAGTCGAGGGACGCCCCGTGCTGTTGGTGGACACCGCGGGCTTGGATGCCGCCGCCGGACGCGGCCTGCCCGCGGCCATCCAGGCGCAGGCCTGGTCCGCGGTGGAGGACGCCGACGCGATCCTCTTCCTGGTGGACGGTCGCGCGGGCCTGCTCCCCGAGGACCAGCGGCTCGCCCAGACCCTGCGTCGCAGCGCGAAACCGATGGCGCTGGCCGTCAACAAGATCGATCTCCCCCAGCACGAGCCGCTGGTGGGGGACTTCCACTCCCTGGGCTTCGAGACCACCGTGGGGGTCTCCGCGGCACACGGCCGCGGTGCCTGGGATGCCCTCGAGGCCCTGGTGGAGCGCATCGAAGCGCCGGATGCGGCGCTCGAAGAGGACCCGGCGGAGACCCGGATCGCCGTGGTGGGTCGGCCCAACGTGGGCAAGAGTTCGCTCGTCAACCGCATCGCGGGCACAGCGCGCGTGGTGGTCTCCGACGAGCCGGGCACCACCCGGGACTCCGTGGACATCCAGGTGGAGGACGAAGGAGCGCACTTCCGCCTCGTGGACACCGCCGGTCTGCGGCGGCCGGGGCATCGCACCCGCAGCCTGGAGCGCGCCAGTGCCCTGATGAGCGTGCGTGCGCTGGAGCGCGCCCACGTCGCCTTCGTCCTCGTGGACGCCGAGGCAGGTTTCGGCGACCAGGACGCCCGGGTAGCCCGGTTGACCCGCGAACGCGGCCGCCCCGCGGTGATCCTCGCCAACAAGTGGGACCGGGTGGAACGAGGAGAACGCGAAAAGGTGCGTGCGGACATCCGCGACGGGCTGCGTTTCATGGGAGACGCACCGCTGCTGGCGGTGTCGGCACTCACCGGCGCGGGATTGGGGCGGCTCTTCGGCACCGCGCAACGACTGCGCGAAGTCGCACAGCGACGCATCCCCACGGCGGAGTTGAACCGCTGGCTCCGGGAGGCCGTGCGGCGCCATGAGCCGGCCCTCGCACAGCGGGGCATGCGCCGCCGCCCCCTCAAGTTCCTCTACGCCACGCAGGCCTCGGTGAGTCCACCGACCTTCGTGCTCTTCTGCACGGAACCGCGCTCGGTAGCGCCCTCCTACCGGCGTTTCCTGGAGAACCGGCTGCGGGAGCGCTTCGACTTCGCGGGAACCCCCGTGCGCTTGCGCCTGCGCGCCCGCAACGAGAGACCTTCGGGCAGGCGCTGAGGCCCGCGCGCGCTTCCCCTCCGCCGCAGGGGCCCGCCGCGAAAGCATCACTGAACCGCGCCGGACGACGGTCCGATACACTTTGCAGCGGTCCCGTGTATGGGGGAGGGTGGCATGGCGAAGAAGCAACGGGAGTCGGATGCCGGCAAGGCACTGGAGGAGATCCAGTCCGCGGCCGACAGCATGGCGGAGTGGATCCGCAATCACCTCACCTTGGTGGCTGTGGGGATCGCCGGCTTGTTGGCCTTGACGGGGGGGTTCGCCTACATCTGGGAATCCCGCGACAACCGCGCCGACGCCGCCGCCACCGAACTCGCTGCGGCCCGCGACGCGTACCTGCTCGCCATGGGGGCCGGACCGCTTTCCGTCGAGGTGCCGGAACTCGCGAATCCGGCGGCCGGTGCGCCCATCCGCGCCGAGTTCGAGGCCGCTCTCGCCCAGATCTCCGAGGATTATGCCGGTAGCGCGGCGGACACACTCTCGCGTTTCGAGGCCGGTCGCCTCGCCCAGGATGCGGGAGACGCGGAGGCCGCGTTGGCCCTCTACCAGGCAGCTGTGGAAGGCGGGATCGACAACCCGGCCCTCCGCGGCCTCGCCCAGCAGCGCATTGGCCAGGCCCTGGAAGATCTGCGGCGATGGTCCGAGGCCGCGGACGCACACGAGAAGGCGGCCGGGGAGGCCGGCTATCCGATTCGTCACTGGGCACTCGCCGACGCGGCCCGCTGCCGGGCCACCGAGGGCGATTACGCGCGCGCGAGTCTCCTCTACCAACGCTTGGATGAAGAAGCGCCGAGCCTGCAACTCGCCCGCCACGAGCGTTCGCTTCGAGGTGAAGTCCGAGCCCTGTCGCAGCGCTGAAACTGGCGCGGCACTCCGCGTTAGAAGGCTCCGCTGGACGAATGGCAGTGGTCACCTGAGGCTCGCCGGGGGCGGCATCCGGGGCGCTCCTGCTGGGCGCTGAGCGCTGGGGGCGCTGCTGCGCCCCTCCCCCGATGGGAACGATAAGATATATTATGTAAAGTAGAAGATGTCGATCCCAGCCCTGACTGAACCCCACTGCTGGCGCCGCCCTCCTCCGCGAAAACAGTTTCCCCGCTTTGCTTTGTGGCGACATGTGCTAAACGGATCCCGGGTGAAATCGAGCGGGGGTCGCCCGTGACAGCAGCGGATTCAGCGATGTCAGACGTCCAGCGTGTCCGCGCTGAGTTCCGGCAGCGGGGGCAGGAGCACGTGTTCCGTTTCTGGGAGGATCTGGACCCGGACGCGCAAGACCGATTGGTCGCCCAGGCCAGCCGTATCGACTTCGCACCCCTCGATCGCGCCCTTTCCAGCGCGGGCAAACCTCCGCAAATCGACGTCGAGGCGATCGGGCCGGTGCCCGTGGAGGCGCTCCTCGAGCACGGGGGCGACCCCGCGGACCGGGAGACCGCGCGACAGCGAGGCGAGGACCTGCTGCGAGCAGGCCGCGTGGGTGTCCTGGTCGTCGCGGGCGGCCAGGCGACCCGGCTTGGGGTGCCGGGCCCCAAGGGGCTGTTCCCGCTGGGACCGGTGACCTCCCGCAGCCTCTTCGCCCAGCAGGCCCAGAAGCTCCGGCATCTGCGTGATCGCTGCGGTCACGCGGTCCCCTGGCTGGTGATGACCAGCCCCGCCACCGATGCTCCCACGCGAGAGGCCTTCTCGAGCAACGACTACTTCGGCCTTCCCGCCGAGGACGTCTTCTTCTTCTGCCAGAGCAGCGTGCCCAGCGTCGACTTTCAGGGCCGACTGCTGCTCGAACGGGCCGATCGCATCTTCGAGAGCCCGGACGGGCACGGTGGCGCGATCCTGGCACTGCGCGACTCCGGCGCGCTGGATGAGATGGAGCGACGGGGCATCGACCTGCTCTTCTACTACCAGGTCGACAACCCGCTCGTCCATCTCGGGGACCCAGTCTTCATCGGCTTCCACGCGTTGCGCGGTGCCGAGATGTCCTGCAAGGTGGTTCGCAAGCGAAGCGCCGAGGAGAACGTCGGCGTCGTGGTGCAGATCGGCGACCAGGTCGGAATCCTCGAGTACACGGAGATCGCAGATGCCCAGCGGGAGGCTCGGGACGCGCAGGGCGCCCTCCTCTACTGGGCGGGAAACGTGGCGATGCACGTACTCAACACCGACTTCCTGCGCCGTGTTGCGGCAGACGCCGAAGCCCTCCTGCCCCTGCACCCCTCGCGGAAGAAGATTCCCGCCCTCGACGCTTCGGGCACGCCCCTTTCCCCGGACGCTCCCAACGGCTACAAGCTGGAGCGTTTCATCTTCGATGCGCTGCTGACGGCCCGCCGGGTCTGCGTCGTGGAGGTCCGGCGGGAGGAGGAGTATTCGCCCGTGAAGAATGCCGAGGGACCGGACTCGCCCGCGACGGCACGCCGGGACCTGGAGGCCAACTACCGGGCCTGGCTCTCGGAGGCCGGGCTGCCCGCCCCCCCCGAGCGAGACTCGCTCGAGATCGACGAATCGCGCATCTCGGGCCCAGAAGAACTGCGCGCCCTGGGAGTCGAGGGGCTCGCGAACGCGGGCGAGGTCCTGCTTACCTCGCCGGGAGCCAAAGCATGAGCCCCGCCCGGAAGACGACCAAGAAACCCGCCCGCGCGAAGAGATCCGCTCGCAGCGCCTCGAAGGCAACCGGCAAGAAGAAGCCCACGGCCGCAAAGAAGACCGTGTCGCGCAAGGCCAAGGCCACGGCGAAGACATCGAGCAAGAAGACCAGCAAGAAGACCAGCAAGAAGAGCACGACGGGCAAGACGGCCGCGAAGAAGAGCACGCCGGCCGCCAAGGCCGCCGCAAAGCCCCCTGCGCGACCCCCGTCACGAAAGTCGACGCCCACCGTCAGCCGCAAACGTTCTCAACGCAGCTCCCGGAAGCGCGGCAGCGCCTCGAGCGCCTCCACCCTGCTCCCCTCGCCCCACAACCTGGCACCGGACTCGAAGCTCGGCACCAAGTACGAATGCTTCTCGTGTGGCGCGAAGTTCTACGACTTGAAGCGAGCGGAGGCCCTTTGCCCCAGGTGCGGCGAGGACCAGGCCAAGGCCCCCAAGCGGCCCAAGGCCCGGCGGGTACCCCTGCCCCCTGTGGAGGAAGCGGAACCGGAGGTCGCTCCCAAGGACCCGCGCAGGCGGACCGTTCTCGACGAGGACGAGCAGGAGGTCGAAATCGAGGTCGAAGCCGGGAATCGCCTGGGCCTCGACGAGCCAGTGGATATGGTCGACGACGACGCCGCCGAGGACGACCCCGCCTAGGACCCACCTCTCAGCAGATCCTCGCGGCCGGGCAGCTTGTCCTGGGCGCCGCGTCCCGAGCAGGAGAAGGCGGCGCCCCGCACCGCCACAGCAAGCAGTTCCTCTGCGCCCAGGCCTCGGTGAAGCCCCCACGCGAAGCAGCCACGGAAGACGTCTCCGGCGCCCGTCGTGTCCAGCACCTCGACCCGAGGCGACGCCACCTCGAGAACGCGTTCACCGTGTCGCGCCACGGCTCCCCGGGCGCCCAGGGTGGCGATGGCCATCACGGTGTCGGCTCCCATCAATTCCCGCAGCCCTTCTCCGAGGTCACCCGCAGCCGAAAGCTGCCGCGCCACGGCGCCAGAAACGATGGGAAAGTCCACCTCCCGCAGAATTTCTCGCACCTCCGTCTCCCAACGCTCTGCGTCCAGGAGCACGGGTACACCAGCCGCTCGCGCCCGGGCGACCACCCAGCGCGCCACGTCCAGATCCTCGCTGTCCAGCATCAGCAGCGCACTGGACTCGATCCGGCGCGTGTCCAATTCCGTCAGGCGCATGCGTAGCGCGGGATCGGAGACGGCGAAGACCGTGCGCTCTCCCTCGCCGTCCACCCAGATGAAGGCACGCCGTGTGGCGGCTCCGGGGACGACCTGCACGCCCGAGCAGTCGACGCCCGCAGAACGCAGGGGTGCCAGGGCCCGGGTCCCCAAGCCGTCGGCGCCAACGGCGCCCAGGTAGGCGGCGGAGAGTCCGAGTTCCGCGCAGCTCCGCAGCGCAGTGGCGATCTGTCCCCCAGCGCCCTCCCCCGTGGCGCTCACAGGGACCTTCTCACCCGGCGTCGGAAAGCCCTCTAGTTGGATCCAGTGGTCCCAGGAGTTCTCCCCGACGCCCAGCACGTCCCAGCGCGGTGCCGGGTGGCGTGCGCGGAACAGCGCAGTCTCCCCGCCGCCGCTCAGTACAGCACCCGGTAGACGTACAGGCTGCGCAGCACGCGCTTCACGTAGCCGCGGGTCTGGTTGTAGGGGATCTCCTCGACCCAGGCATCGTCCTCCGCGGGCCCCTCCTGCAACCAACGCGCAACCACGTGAGGACCCGCGTTGTAGCTGCCGATGACCGCCGAAGCGCGTCCATCGAAACGCGCCAACAGGTCGCTCAGGTAGCGGGACCCCAACCGGATGTTGAGCGCGGGCAGGAAGAGATCGTCCGCCGTGAAGGGCTGCAGCTGCGCGGAGACGGCCAGTTTCTCTGCGGTGGCGGGCATCAACTGGAGGAGCCCCCGGGCCCCGGAGACCGACAGGACCTGCGGCCGGTAGCCACTTTCCTCGCGCATCACGGCGTAGACGAGTTCCGCGGGCACCGCGGCGCCGTTCTGCGCGGCCGCCTGCAGTTCCCGATCGAAGGGGGCCGGCCATGCGTGCCACCAGAGATCGAGTTGCGCGGGGCTCGGCCCCCTCGCGAGCTGTTCCGCGTAGGCGTCCACCATGAGGCGCTGCGGTGCGTGAAAATCGCCGGCGTCCGCGTACAGCTGTGCGAGCGTCACGCGGTCGCCGAGGCCACGGGCCCGGCCGGCCAGGGCCTCGAGTTCCTCGCGCGCGCGTTCCAGCAGCCCCGCCTCCAGCAGGATCCGCGGCAAGGCGGTGTCCGCGGGGCCGATCCGCGCACTGCCCTCGGCGATGACTTCGACGGGGCGCGCGGCCTCAACGCCGTGGCTCCGCTGGGTCGCGCGCCAGCCGTAGTAGGAGAGCGGGAACTCGCTGGCGATCTCGGCGTATCGAGCCGCGCTCTCGNCCTCGCGTCCGAGCCTCTCCAGGGCCCGGCTCCGCCAGTAGCGCGGGCGCAGGGCCGCCACGGGATCCGCCTCTTCCAACGCGAGCACATCGAAATAGTCCGCTGCCTCCTCGAGACGGCCCTCGCGGTACGCCCTCCAGCCCAGCCGCCAACGCGCGGCCTGAGCGGTCCCGGTAGTCGGCGCGCGCTCGATGGCAGCGAGGAAAAGCTGGCTGGCAGACGCGAAATCGCCCTCGCCTTCGCGCAGCAGGCCCGCCAACAACAGCGACCGGGCGGAGACGTGCCCAGTGGCCTCCGCGCCCAACTCCTCGAGTTCCTTCGTGCCCTCCGAGATCTTGCCGGCGCGCGCCAGGGCGCGCCCGAGCTGGATGCGTCGTTCCGGGTCGGCGGGCAGATCCGCGTAGGCGTTGGCGGCCTCCGTGTAGCGGCGCAGGCGAAACAGCGTGCGCGCCCTGGCTTCCCGGACCTTCAGCCGTTCCCGTTCGGGGAGTTCGAGGCCCAGTGCGTGCTCGTAGGCGGCCAGCGCGCGCTCGTTGTGGCGCCTCCGGTACAAGCTGTCCCCTCGGCGGCGGTAATCGTTGCCGCCGCGCAGCGTGTGCCCCAGTTCGCGCTCGAGGCGATCCAAGCCCGCCGCTGCCAGCTCGTCACTTTCGCTGTCGGGGTCGCGGGTCCAGACCTGAAGGTAGGGGTCCACGGCGGCGGCTGGATCGCCGCTGCGGTCATAGGATTCGCCGATGGCGATCCGCAACGCCGCACGCTCCTCGGAATCGCCGCTGGCTCGGGCCGCGGAGTCCCAGATCGCGCGCGCTCGCTTCTCGTTACCCAGGCCCGCCTGCGCTTCTCCGAGCAAGCGCAGGAAGCGCATGCGAAGCCGGGGGGTCGCGGTCTGCCAACGCGGAGCGGAATCGACGACCTCGGGGTAGCGATCCGACTCCATCTGCAGTTCTGCGAGCAGGAGTGCCGCGTCATCGGCGATCAGGGCGTGGCGGGCCACGATCCCAAGCAGCAGGCCCTCGGCCGCGTCCGCATCTCCCCGCGCTCTGGCTGCCAACGCCGAACGGAGAGCGGGGCCCGGCCGTTCCACCCGGACAGGCACCGGAGCATCCGGAGATTCGACCCGGGGCTTCACGGTGGACTGCGCGCTGGCGGCGAGACCCGCCACCAGGCTGATTGCCACCAGCACCCGGCCCAGGCCCCCCACGACCCGACGACCCGTAATCCCCCACATCATCGCATCGGAGTGTGCGATAGGGCCCGGGCCTGTCAACGAGTTCGCGTTGTCCACCCTTCTCCTCTCGGATAGCCTTGGCCGCACCTTGCCCCGGATCTTCACCCGCTCGCGCGCCCGGGCCGAAAAATCCGCCGCCGAGCCGCTTCGGGGCGGCAATCGGCCGAACGCCTGCACCCGATTCGCGACTCTCCTGCTGGTGCTGCTGGCAGGCGCGAGTGGGGGCGGCTGCGGGAATCCGGCAGGCACCCCGGGAGGATCACCCGGAGATCCCGAATCCGCCCCTCCGCGCCGGGCGCTATGGGTCCTCGCGGAGGGGCACGTCCGCAGCCTGGACGCCCCGGAGCGAATCCCGCTGCTGGTGGAGCGCGCCCAGGCGCTGGCCGCTACGGACCTCTTCGTACAGGTCCACCGCGCCGGGCGTGCCTGGTACAACTCGAGTTACGCGGATGCGGCCCCCTACCACGCGGTGCTCGATGCGACCGGCGTGGACGGCCTGGCACTGCTGCTCGAGGAGGCCCACCAGGCGGGACTTCGCGTGCACGCGTGGGTGAATGTGCTCTCCCTCGCGCGCAATCGGGAAGCGCCAATCCTGGACCGGCTCGGGGAGCAGGCGGTGGTCGCGGACCGCTGGGGGCGCTCGCTTCTCGACTATCCGGATTACGACGTGCCCTTCCCGGATCGCCGCACGCTGCGCATGGGCTCTCCGAGCATCTATCTCGACCCTGCCCTACCCGGCCTCGCCGAGGACCTGGCCGCCACCTACGCGGAGTTACTGGCTCGCTATCCGACCCTCGACGGCCTGCACCTCGACTACATCCGTTACCCGGACGTGCTGCCCTTCTCGCCAGGCAGCCGCTTCGGCGTGGGACTGGATTTCGGCTACGGGGCCGCGAGTCGCGAGCGCTTCCTCACGGAGACCGGGAAGACCGCGCCCTTCGGTGACTCCCTGGGCAACGCGAATCTGTGGGATGAATGGAGGCGCGCGCGCACCACCGACCTCGTAGCGCAGATCGCCAGCGAAGCCCGTGCCGTGAAACCCGATCTGGAAATCTCGGCCGCCGTCTGGATGTACGCGAACCGCGCCTACCTTGCGCTCGGGCAGGACTGGCGGGGCTGGCTCGAAGCAGGGCTGCTCGACTTCGCGGTCCCGATGACCTACACGCTGGACGACCGGCTGCTGCGCTACCAGGTCGAGCATTTCGCGGGGCTCGCCCAGGGCGCGAGAATCTGGCCCGGTCTCGGTATCTGGCTGTTCTCCTCCGATCCCCAACGCGCAATCGCACAGCTACGCATCCTGCGGGAGAGTGGCGTTCCGGGTGAGGCGCTGTTTTCCTACGACTCCATCGTGGCAGAGCCGGAACTCTTCCAGGTATTGGTCGAGACGCCCTCTCCGTGAGCGAGGCGTCCACGCTCGTACTCGAGGAGTACGACTACGAGCTGCCCGCCGACCGGATCGCCCAGCACCCGCCCGAGGAGCGCGACGGGGCGCGCTTGATGGTCCTGGACCGCTCCGCTTCGCAGATCGCCCATCAACACGTGCGCCAACTGCCCGGGTTGCTGCGGGAAGGGGATCTGCTGATCCGCAACGCCACGGCTGTGCTCCCGGCCCGCCTGCGCGGGCGCAAGGCGAGCGGAGGCTCCGCGGAAGCGCTCTTGCTGGGCCCCTCCCCCGGCCAGCCCGACCACTACCGGGCCTTGCTGCGCATCAGCGGACGGCTCCGGCTGGACCTGGAACTCGACTTCAGCCGGGAGAACTGCCGGTGCGAAGCGCGCGTGGTGGAAATCGGGCCCGAGGGCGTGGTGAAGTTGGCGTTTGCGCCCGGTGCTTCCCCCTACGACGTGGGCGAGATGCCCCTGCCCCCCTACATCCGGCGCGAAGCGCCGGAGGCCGATGACCTGGTCCGCTACCAGACCACCTATGCGCGAAGCCCCGGCTCGATCGCCGCGCCCACGGCGGGCCTCCACCTGAGCGAGCGCCTCTCTGCCGATTTGGCGGCCCAGGGCATCGACTGCGCGGACCTTATCCTCCACGTCGGCGAGGGCACATTTCGGCCGCTCCGAGAGACGGATCTGGCCCGGGGAAGCCTGCCCGCCGAGCGCTACGAGGTCCCCGAAGCCACCGCCCAGGCGATCGAGGAAGCGAGAGCGAAACGTCGCCGCGTGGTCGCCGTCGGGACCACCAGCGCCCGCGTACTCGAGACCCGTGCGGCCAGCGACGGCGTGGTGCGGCCGGGAAAGGGCGAAACGGAGCTGTTCTTGCGGCCGGGATCCCGGTTCCGGGTGGTGGATGCGTTGCTCACCAACTTTCACCTGCCGCGATCCTCCCTGCTGCTGCTGGTGGCTGCCTTCGCGGGCCGCGAACGCTTGCTCTCCGCCTATCGCGAGGCTGTCGCCTCGGGCTATCGCTTCTACTCCTACGGCGATGCGATGCTGCTGCTGTGAGTGACCCGGTATTCGACATCGAGGCCCGGGAGGGGCAGGCGCGCCGCGGTGTCTTGCGTACCGCCCACGGTGAGGTTCCGACTCCGAACTTCATGCCCGTCGCAACCTACGGCGCGGTGCGCGGCCTGACCCCCCAGGAACTTCGCGCCGCGGGCGCCCACATCCTGCTCGCCAACACCTTCCACCTTCACGACGCCCCCGGCGAAGAGGTGATCGCCAAGTTGGGTGGACTCCACGGGTTCTCGGGTTGGCGGGGTCCCTGGCTCACCGACTCGGGAGGCTTCCAGATCTGGTCCCTCGCCGACCGCGCACGCGTAGACGAGCAGGGAGTGACCTTCGCATCTCCTCGCGACGGCAGCCGCAAGACGCTCAGCCCCGAGCGTGCGGTGAGCGTCCAGGAGACCTTGGGATCGGACATCGCCATGGTGCTCGACGAGTGCGTGCCACCCGAGTCCGACAACCACGGCGACACGCCACGGGTGCGCGCGGCCATGGACCGGACCCTGCGCTGGGCGGAGCGCGCGCGTGCGGCGCGAACTCGCAGCGACCAGCTGCAGTTCGGCATCGTGCAGGGCGGATCCTCGGAGCGGCTGCGTC